>CALEJX010000058.1 GCA_937898375.1 uncultured Ruminococcus sp. | reverse complement strand
AACGTCGATAGTGCCGAAGCGAGCCTTTACTGCCTTGACTGTTTCCTCTACCTGTGCATAGCTTGAAACATCGCAGATGAATTTTTCACACTCAACGCCCTCTGCCTTTATCTTATCCATTATATCATTATCTTCAAACATTGCCTCTGAGATATCGTTGAGAGCGATATTATAGCCGTCCTTTGCAAGTCTAAGTGCGATAGCTGCGCCTATTCCTCTTGCAGAACCTGTTATCAATGCTGTTGCCATTTTATTTTCCTCCGTCTTTTTTACTTGCTGAGAAGCTTTTCTGCTTCTGTGAACATTTCCTCTATCATATCCTTTGCAGGCTCGACTTTCTTTACCATGCCAGCGATCGCTCCGCAGAGGAAAGAGCCCTCTTCAAGGTTGCCGTCCTGAACGGCTTTTCTCAGTGAACCAAGTGTGATCTCCTCGAACTCGTCAGGAGTGATAGTGCCGTTTGCTTCACCGCTTGCGAGCTTCTTTGAGAACTTTGTCTTTACATTTCTGCATGGGTGACCTGTATATCTTCCTGTTACGATACTGTCTGTATCCTTAGCTTTTACAACAAGTTCCTTATAAACAGGATTTATCTGACACTCCTCTGCGGCAAGAAAACGTGTTCCGAGCTGAACGCCCTCTGCGCCCAGCATGAATGAAGCGGCTATTCCTCTGCCGTCTGCAATTCCGCCTGCGGCGATAACAGGTATCTCAACTGCGTCAACTACCTGTGGAACAAGGCACATTGTTGTGTTCTCACCGATATGTCCGCCTGACTCTGTGCCCTCTGCGATAACAGCGTCAGCGCCTGCTCTTTCCATTCTCTTTGCAAGAGCAACTGACGGAACGACAGGTATCACCTTTATGCCTGCTTCTTTCCATGCAGCCATATACTTGCCAGGGTTTCCTGCGCCTGTTGTAACAACAGGTACGCCCTCGTCTATAACCAGCTGAGCAAGGTCGTCGGCATTAGGGCTCATGAGCATGATATTTACGCCGAAAGGCTTGCCGTTCACAGCCGCCTTTGTCTGTCTTATCTGATCTCTCAGATAGTCGATAGGTGCAGAGCCGCCTGCGATTATGCCAAGTCCGCCTGCGTTTGAAACTGCGGAAGCGAGGGTATGCTCAGCTATCCAAGCCATACCGCCCTGAAAGATAGGGTATTTGATACCCAAAAGTTCAGTTATTCTTGTCTTTGTAGTAGTCATTTTTATTCGTCCTCCATTATTGCATTGAAATGCCGTCTGTATCTTCTTGGGATATTTATTCCCACCATAAAGCCGATCTCCTGCAAAACATCTGATATAACTGCGAAACCGTCTTTATAAAATTGTTTTATTCTTCTTGTTCTGTCTGATATGTTCTTATAATCGGGAGGACAAACAAACGTCCAGTCTGCGCCCTCTTCATCAAGAACTATCCTGAAAAACTTATCTATATCCTTATCAGAAAAGCCAGCTTTCATAAGCAGTATATAATGCTCGACAGCTTCGTCAACATGGCTCATTATCACAGTTTTTCCGTCAAAGGAAATAAGCACGAGCAACGGCTCTTTCTGAGCTATAGCTTCCTGCACCTCTTTTTCAGAGGGATATTTTATTATCTCCATTTTTTCACCAATGTCTTATCAATACTCGAAAATAGCCGCACCATAGGTAAGTCCGCCGCCGAAGCCTACAAGACAAACCTTGTCGCCCCTCTTTATCTTGCCGTCTGCAACTGCGTCGCAGAATGCGATAGGGATAGATGCGGAAGATGTGTTGCCGTAGCGGTCGATATATACCGGGAACTTGTCCATTGAAACGCCGAGGTGCTTTGCGGCAGTTTCGATTATTCTTATATTTGCCTGATGAGGTACTATCCAATCAAGTTCGTCAGGGGCGATCTCAGCCTTTGCGCAAGCCTGCTCAACGGCATTTGGAAGCGCCTTTGTGGCGAACTTATATACCTCTCTGCCGTCCTGCTTGAAAAAGTAATCCTTTGTTTCAGGCATATCCATATCAAATTCCTCGGTGTTAGTTCTGAAAGCGTTCTCAGACTTCAAAGCACGGGAAGCTAGATACTTTGCGCCGTTTCCGTCTGCGCCGAGGAAGCTTGAATATGTAGTATCCTCTGCGGTTTCAAGGACGAAAGCCGCAGCGCCGTCGCCGAAAAGCACGCAGGAAGAACGGTCTGTATAGTCAACGAACTTTGAAAGCTCTTCAGATGCCACCAGCAGGACTGTCTTTATGCCGTCGCCTGTTTGGAGATATCTCTTTGCGGTATCGAAGCCGTAAACAAAGCCTGCACAAGCGGCGTTAAGGTCAAATGCGATACAGCCTATTGCGCCTATCTCTCTTTGGATAAGGCAGGAAAGTGACGGAGTGAAGAAGTCGCCTGTTACTGTTGTGGCGATGATAAGGTCGATATCCTCTGCCTTTACTCCTGCGTCAGCCATTGCAGCCTTTGCAGCCATTGCTCCAAGATAGTATGTAGGCTCGCCGTTGGTGATGTGTCTTTGCTTTATGCCTGTTCTCTGAGTTATCCACTCGTCGCTTGTTTCAACGATCTTTGTGAAATCCTCGTTTGTTGCAACCATTTCAGGCACATATTTGCCTATGCCCTTGATCTTTACGCCTGTTACTTTACTTCCCACTGATTTTTCCTCCTGAAAATTCTCTATTATATATTGTATATTTCCGCAATTTGTGCTATAATGTTCTTGTTCCCTTTTGAGGACAAATATATTATATCAAATATAATTAGTTAATTATTTAACTATATAACACATATCATAACATTATAATTATAAACTGTTTTTTTAGATACGTCAATAACAAATTATGAACAACTCTTGATGAATTTAAACATTTAGAGAATTTTTCACAAGTTTTAGGGCGTTATTTAATATTATGTGTCTATTTTTGAAAATATCTTGCAAAAATTAAATTATAAAACAATAGATAAATGACGATAAATTTCAGATATTTACAGATATGAGATAAAGCGGCTTTGATATCATCGGGCGGCTATGTATAAATTTAACCACAAAGGAGTAAAATTTTATGTCAAAAAACATTTTCTTATTTTCGGGACAGGGCTCACAGTATGTAGGAATGGCTAAGGAGCTTTGCGAAAAGTATGAAGCCGCAAATGCGGTTTTTGATACAGCGGAAAAGGTGCTGGGATATGACCTGAGGGCGGTAACATTTGACGGTCCTGACACTGAGCTTAACAAGACTGTGAACTCACAGCCTGCTATAATGGCTTGCTCACTTGCCGCTTTTGAAGCCGCAAAGGCTGAGGGCATCACATTTGACGGCGTGGCTGGTCACTCTTTGGGCGAATATGCCGCTATGGTTGCCGCAGGTGTTGTGACTATCGAGGACGGCTTCAAGCTCATCAAGGCAAGAGCAACTGCTATGCAGAAAGCCGCAGAGGCTAACAGCGGTTCGATGTACGCTATAATCGGTCTGCCTGCGGAGGAAGTCGAGAAGATATGCGAGGAGACAGAGGGCTATGTTGTTCCTGTAAACTACAACTCAGCTGTTCAGACTGTTATCGCAGGCGACACTGCGGCTTGCGAGGCGGCTGCCGCAAAGTTTGCGGAGATGAAGAAAAAGGCTATAAAACTCAACGTTGCTTCTGCTTTCCACTCAAAACTCATGCAGAGTGCGGCTGACGAATTTATCGAAACTGCAAAGACGGTTGAGTTCAAGCCTGCAAAGGTTGATTTCTATTCAAACGTTCTTGGCACAAAACTTGAAGATTTTTCAGATATGCCACATATGCTTGCCAAACACATTGTTTCACCTGTTAAGTTCACATCTGAGCTTGCAGAAATGGAAAAGGCAGGCTATGAGAACTTTATCGAGCTTGGTCCTAACAAAGTGCTTACGGGTCTTGTAAAGAAAACTCTCAAGGGCAAGAACGCTGTGAACATTGAGAACAATGCCACAATGGAAAAGGCTCTTGCTTCTCTGAGCTAGGACTTCGAGGGGAGAAAAATGAGAAAGGCTATGAAAAGGGCTTTGCTGTTGGCGGTGGCGGCGGCAATGCTTATCTGCCTGAGCGCCTGCGGAAAATGTGCGTGGGAGATAAAGATAAACGGCAAGGATATACAGATACCATGCACGCTTGACGATATCGGCGAGGATTATGAATACACGCTTGATTATCCTTTTTCGGGAAACTCAAACGGCAAGGGGATATTCTCGGTGGCGCTTATGCAGGACGGCAGTATAATAGGCACTGTGAAGGTAGAAGCAGACAGTGTGGACGATATTGACAGGAAGTCGAGGATACGCCAGATAAGTGCGGCGCAAAGCAGTTCCGACAAAAAGGGAATGAGCATTGCAGGGGTAAAATGCGGCGATGACAAGGCAGAAGTGAAAAAAGCTTTCGGCGAGCCTGACAATCCGGACGCAGGCGCATGGAAATACAAGAAAAGGGGCTTTGCGGCAACTTTCTTTTTTGATGATGACGGCAAGGTTACGATGCTGAGCATATCAGACATTGATGATGAAGATACCTGATAAAAAGGCGGTGTATAAAATGAAACGCAATGACTACATATCATGGGACGAATATTTTATGGGCATTTCACTGCTGTCTGCGCAGAGGAGCAAGGACTCTCACACGCAGGTAGGGGCGTGCATAGTTTCTCAGGACAACAAGATATTGTCGGTAGGCTACAATGGTATGCCCACTGGCTGTTCTGATGACGAGATGCCATGGGACAGGAGCGGCGAGTTTCTTGACACGAAATATCCATTTGTTTGCCACGCAGAGCTTAATGCCATTCTCAATCATGCGGCAGGAAGCTTACAGAACGCCAAGATATACGTTTCACTTTTCCCATGCAACGAATGTGCAAAGGCTATCATTCAAAGCGGCATAAAGGAAGTCGTTTACTGGGAGGACAAATACGCCGACACTGACGGAGTTAAGGCTTCAAAGAAGATGTTTGAGCTGACGGGGGTAAAGATACGCAGGTATGTGCCTACTAATAGGGAGATAACTATTAGGCTGTAGGAACGCTCGTCATGCTCATGTAGGGACGACCTTTGGTCGTCCGCAATTTGTGAAGCATACAGGGGTAACGGGCGATGAGCAATGGGCGACCAGAGGTCGCCCCTACAAGGCAAATGCAGAGTGACAAAAAAAATCATAAAATCATAAAAAAGTACAAATTGAGTGGGACGTTGCATTTCTGTGAAACAGAAATTGAGCCGCTCCCCTACAAAAAAAATTGCGCCGTTCACCCACAGATATACATTATTAATATGCAAAAATTTTTATAAAGAAGGAATGTAAAATGTCAAGAAAATACGCTATACTTGGAGAAACGCTTAGACACACTATGTCACCGCCTATTCACGCTAGGCTTTTTGAGCTGAAAAACCGTGAATTTGAGTATGAGATACTTGAAGTAAAGCCTGAGGAGCTTAAAGACAAGGCAGAATATCTTAATTCCCTTAACGGCTACAACATCACTATCCCACACAAGATAGGCATTATCGACTACACTGACGAGCTTGACGAGTCGGCAAAGCGTTATCACTCTGTGAACTGCGTCGACAACAAGAACGGCAAGCACATTGGCTACAACACTGATTGTGACGGATTTCTCAGAACTGTTCGTGCGATGAACATCGACTTTACGGGAAAGATACTGCTTATAGGCTGCGGCGGAGTAGGCAGAATGATGGCTATAGAGGCGGCACTTGCCGGTGCTGACCTTTACATTGCTGTGCTGGGAAGCGATATGCCTTTGGCTAAACAGGTAAAAAAAGAGATAAAGGCTATGAAGTCTGACGCTAGGATAACTATCGTTCTAAACACTGAGATACCGATTGATATCCACTACAATCTGCTTATGAACGCTTGTCCTGTGGGAATGTATCCTAAGGTGAACGCCTGCCCTGTTCCTGATGAGGTCATAGAGGCGAGCGGTGCGGTATTTGATGTTATATACAATCCTCGTGAGACTTTGCTCATGCAGAAAGCTAAAGCTATGGGCAAGAACGCTGTAGGCGGCATGGCGATGCTTGTTTGGCAGGCGGTTTCCGCTCATGAGATATGGGACGGCGACGAATACACAGACGAGGAAGTTCAGTCTATCATAGACGAAATGGAGATCGCCGTGGAGAAGGATTTTAAATAACTTGCGATACTGACATATGAAAATGTCAGAAACAAGGCTTATCGGGTAAACCACACTATGCGTTGGGAGAAACGGGCGAACGCTGTTCGCCCCTACATGAAACATGGCGTTTGCTCGATAGGCAGAAATGACGGACAAACAGTGACAGCGGGCGACCAGAGGTCGCCCCTACATTAGTTTGACAAAATACATTATAGTAAGGATAGTAAATATGAGACCAATATTTTTGTGCGGCTTTATGGGCTGCGGAAAATCTACTGTGGGAAAGATACTGGCAAAGAAAATGGGTTGTAAGTGCATTGACCTTGACAAATATATCGAGGACACGGCAGGAATGAGCATACCTGAGATATTCGACAAATACGGCGAGGAGCATTTCAGGAAGCTTGAAACTGAGGCTCTTGCGGCGTTCGCTGACATTGGCGGCGTTGTTGCAACAGGTGGAGGAGCGCTTCTTTCGGAGGAAAACGGCGAAGTGGCTAAAAAGTCGGGCATGGTCGTTTTTATCGACACATATTTCAACACCTGCTACGAGCGCATAAAGGACGACCCTAACAGACCTATTGCTTACAACTCCACCCGTGAGCAGCTTTCAGAGCGGTTTGACTACCGCAGACCTTTATATCTTGCTCACTCGCACTATGCAATAAGCGGTGGTTATCCGCCTATCGTTATTGCTTCTAAGATACAGAAGCTTTATAAGAAATTTGATTTTGAGCAGGGAAAAGGCGTTTGATATAGCACTCCCTCTGTAGGGGCGACCTGAGGTCGCCCGATGATAACAGCCGAACGACTATAACATTCAAGGAATTAGATTGGGCGGACGATAATAGCGGGCGACCAAAGGTCGCCCCTACGAATGTGCGTGGTCACATGATATAAGATGATTTTGATTTACTGAGCAGGCGTAAAATGTCCTGCTCTTTTTGTTTTACGGCGTAACACATTTGCCACAATTTTTTCACAGGCTATCCCCTTGACTTTGCATTGCCGCTGTGATATACTGCAATAAGTTTTCATAAGAAACGAGGTTTTGTGATGTATACACTGCTTTTGGCTGTTATTTATCTTGCTTTTATAAGCCTTGGTCTGCCTGACTCGCTGTTGGGGTCGGCTTGGCCTACTATCCGTGTGGATTTTGATGTTCCGCTGTCTTACATGGGGATAGTTTCAATGATAATCGCAGGAGGAACTATCATATCGGGACTTATGTCTGAACGGCTCACAAAAAAGTTCGGAACTAGGGCTGTAGTGGCGGTGAGCGTTTTGCTTACTGCTATTGCGCTGTTTGGCTTTTCCACTGTGGGACAGTTTTGGCAGATGTGCTTATGGGGTATACCTTACGGTCTTGGCGCAGGGGCTATTGACGCCGCCCTCAACAACTATGTTGCCCTTTACTATAATTCAAGGCACATGAGCTGGTTACACTGCTTTTGGGGCGTTGGCACTATCATAAGTCCTTATATAATGAGCTATGCGCTGACACACTCCTCTTGGTCGGGTGGATACAGAAACGTTTCTTACATACAATTCGGCATACTTGCGGTGATACTTATTGCAATGCCTCTTTGGAAGGTAAACAAAGACCCTGCCGCCACGGAAGAGGATAAGCCGCTTCTTGGACTGCGTGGTGCGCTCAAGATAAAGGGTGTGCCTACACTGCTTATAGGATTTTACGCATACTGCGCCGCTGAAGCAACCACCATGCTTTGGGCAAGCAGCTATCTGGAGGGCACAAGGGGCATATCAAAAGACAAGGCGGCGGCTTTCGGTTCGCTTTTCTTTATCGGCATAACAGTGGGACGTTTTCTTTCGGGATTTATTTCTGACAAGCTTGGTGACAACAGAATGATACGCCTTGGAACGACTATTGCGCTGTTTGGCGTTATCCTTATTGCGTTGCCTATGGGAGCGGCTTCTATGGTAGGCTTTGTGGTAATAGGGCTTGGGTGTGCGCCTGTTTATCCTTGCATCATACACTCTACGCCGTCAAACTTCGGGGCTGAGAACTCTCAGGGAATAATCGGTATCCAAATGGCGAGCGCTTATGTTGGCTCGACTTTCATGCCCCCTGTTTTCGGTCTTATAGCAAACAATGTGAGCCTTAAACTCATGCCTGTTTATCTTGCGTTTTTCTTTATACTTCTCCTTGTGATGGTATCAAAAACCGAAAAGCTTTGTCACAAAAACAAATGATATTCGCTCTGCAAGCTGTAAAAAACGTTTGCAGAGCCTTTTTTTACGCCTTTTTACGGCATATGCTTATTAAGATACGGCATGTTTATTGAGTATGCAGGCTATACCAAAATATGAATATGTTTACCTATTGATACTTTGTTAATTTCTGCGTTTTGGGATATTCTTTGTTTTATGACTATGTATGCTTTTTAAACAATTTACATTATTTCAATAATTTTGGCATTGTCCATAAAGGCATACATATCATTATTTATCTATATTAAAATTTGAACATTAAGGCACTCGAAAACGTTTTAACGTTCATATTTTCATTGTTTCAAAATGGTCATATATGGAGAGAATGAGCCAAAAACTACTTATATGAACTAATAAAAAAGGTTGCATTTTATAGAATTATGTA
The DNA here is from genome assembly GCA_937898375.1 of uncultured Ruminococcus sp. GTDB lineage: Bacteria > Bacillota > Clostridia > Oscillospirales > Ruminococcaceae > Hominimerdicola. The sequence continues at coordinate 38 of CALEJX010000058.1, read as the reverse complement.
GTATAATTAAAGATATTAAATTGTTTTACTGAGTAACA
>CALEJX010000057.1 GCA_937898375.1 uncultured Ruminococcus sp. | reverse complement strand
TTATCTATGCCGTCTGCAATAACTTTGCAAAAGCTACAAACGCACTGTCACTGCCAAACAAATAATTCTCAGATAAACACCCTGACCTTACGCCTCAGCTTGATTATCTTGAATATAAAAAGAACAGAACAACTGGTTTCCCAAAGGTCTTTATAGAAAAACAGATCCAGACTATAAAGAACGCAGCCGAACAGCAGCGTGACAGATTGGCTTATCTCATAGTATATGCCAAGGAAAATCAAGAAGAAATGCTTGCGAAAGCCTGTCAGAAGTACATCTCACACATGACAGATACATCTGTTAAAATATGCTCAAAACCTGAGATACTCTACCTTTTCCGCAAGCACCTTTGCTGCTCTGACACACCGTCTTGCAGTGTAAAGTCCATTCATCCACTTGAGTATATCAGACACCAAGGATATGCTCAGATTGATAACAACTATGTTACAACGCTTATTATAAATGACTACCCTGCTACTATAAAAAATCTTGAGATCGCAAGTCTTATACAACGTCTTGAGGGCATAACCGTAATGCTTGACGTTGATTATAAGAAGAAAACATTGGTACTTAAAGAGCTTAACAACAGCATGAAAGAACTCAGAGGACGGTTTGCAATAAACAGAACAGATAGCGAGGATCTTGATACACAGACAGAGCTTAACAAGCTTACAGCGATCCGTGAGGCTATAGTAAATGATAACGAACAGATGATGTACATAACAATGCGTATCATTTTGTCTGAGCCTACCCTTGAAAAACTCAACGACAAATGCACGAACATCTCAAAAATGCTTGAGGACGAGGGTATATCCTGCTTTATCCCATATAACGAAATGGCAGACGAATACATTGACCTTATAAGGCATGACAATATTGCGAACACGCCTTTCCCACTTCATGATACATATAAAATGCAGTATCCTTTCTACTATCAGCAACATCTTGATGACAGATCTTTTATTTTCGGAAAGACGGTAACAGGCGGTCTTGTAAGCATAGATTTCTTTGCCCGTGACTCATACAGACAATCATACGATATGATGTTCATAGGAGTAAAAGGCTCTGGTAAATCAGCTACACTAAAGTCATTAGCCCGTGATTATGTTTCCCTGGGCAACAAGATAATGATACTTGACATTGAGTCTGAGTATCGCACACTCGCAGAAATGTTCGGTGGACAGGTTATAAGGCTCAATAAAAATTCAACGCTGAATGTACTTCAACTAAGAAAAACAATAGACTCATCACGAGAAGATGACGCAAGCAACGAAACAAATTATGCGTCAGAGCTTTCACGAATAATCACATTTTTCTATCAGTATGCACCCTCTCTTGGCGAAATGGAAGCCGAGGAGCTTAAAGATGTTATACAAGAAACGTTCGCAAAAAAGGGAATAACACAAAGCACTGATGTGTCCACTCTTTCGCCAGAGGACTTTCCTATTTTTTCTGATCTCCTTGCAACTATACGCAGTAAGCTATACAACAGCGATCGCTCATACAAGGCACTCACGCCGAGAAAGATAGATATTTATGAAACACTTGAGGTCATAGTAAAACAGCTTGCAGAGGGCATTTACTCCTCAATGTTCAACGGATATTCCAATGTGAATATCGATAGTTCAAATGTTATAGTCTTTGATGTAAAAGCTCTTTCGGAAATGGACGAGCGTATCTATAATGCTCAGCTTTTCAATATTCTAACCCTTATGTGGTCTGAGACTTGTCAGAATGTTGAGTACAATAACAATATAAGCAATCCATATGACAGACGTTATGTTGTATCTCTTATAGACGAGGCTCACAGATTTATCAATGCCAAAAATCCGCAGGTCACAGACTTTATTGAAAAGCTTGTCCGCCGAACAAGAAAATATGACGCTTCTCTATGGTTTGCTTCACAGTCTATAAGCGACTACAATCCCACAGGAAACTCTGAGGGAGCAGAAAAAATTAGAGTCATATTCCAGCTCGTACAATACAAATTCATATTCAAACAATCAGCAAATACAGCAGCTTCTCTGCACGAATTTTTCCCTCAGTTTACAGTATCAGAGCTTAATTCAACGGCTGAATTTGAGCCTGGTGAGCTGCTATTGTCGCTGGGATCAGGACGAAACAAGCTTCACTGCAAACGTTATGTTGATG
>CALEJX010000056.1 GCA_937898375.1 uncultured Ruminococcus sp. | reverse complement strand
TCATTCTTGTATCCTTGTTAGCGCCGCAGAATGCATCAACTACGAAAAGTCTCTTATTAGAAAGCTCCTTGATAGCGAGTTCCTTAACAGACTTCCAAGCTTCCTGTGTTGCAGGGTGGTTGTCGTTCTTGTACTCGTCAGAAGTCCACCAAACAGTGTCCTTTGAGTTCTCGTCCATAACGATGAACTTATCCTTAGGTGAACGGCCTGTGTAAACGCCTGTCATAACGTTTACTGCGCCAAGCTCACTTACCTGACCCTTTTCATAGCCTTCGAGTGTTGGCTTTGTTTCTTCCTCGAACAGCTGCTCGTAAGAAGGGTTGTAAACAACTTCTGTAGTTCCGGTGATACCGTACTTGCTCAAATCGATCTTTGACATGTTGCAATAACTCCTTTTCAAAAAAATTATCGTTAATAGGCGCCATAAATGAAACAGCACACGCCGACACATTCATTTTCTTTCCTTATTATAAAGCATGAGCCATGCAGACTTTCATCTGCAAGCTGAAAACACACTGTCAGCGTTTCATGCTGTGCTCCTATTACAGCAATATAATTATACCACATATTTTTCTGAATTGCAAGGGTAAACACAGATTTTGTGAGCTTATTTTTTACTTTTCGTTTAATTCTATGATGATATTTTATGAATAAATGCAAGAAAATGGCATAAAATAGATAATAAAAGATATTGACTATTATCAAGGGTTAGCTTCGACTTATATATGCTGTTTTGCAGTGACGCAGCAATAAAATTGCATTTTTATGCTTTTATACAAAAATTCTTGTCTAAATATGCAGGTTCGCTGTGTTTTCATGCAAACTGAAAAAAGCAGCCCACGAGGGACTGCTCTTCTCTGAAATATCAACAATAGGGGAAAACTTAGTTATTTTTTCTTCTTCGCCACAACAACAGCCGCACCGCTCAGAAGTGCAAGTGCGAATGCTCCGCCTGCAATACCTGTCGACGGGTTGGTGTTGGAAGCGTTAGAAGCTGCCTTTGAGCTGCTGTCTGACTTGCTGTCAGTTGCCTTGCTCTCGGCAGAAGAACTGCTCTCACTGTCAGCGGCAGAACTGCTTGATACATCAGAAGAATTATCAGAGCTGTTCTCGCTGTCAGGCTGTGAAGATGAAGCAGGAGCTTTCTTTACAAGGTTTGCAATAGCATCGTTTATAGCCTTTGCCATAGAGTCAACGTCAGCCTGCTCTGTGATGTTCTTAGTTCTGTCGATAGCTTCAAGTGCCTTTTCTACAGCTGAGAAGTCCTCGTAATCGTCCTTGTTAAGAGCCTTTGCGGCTTTCTCTGCCTTGTCTACCTCTGTATAGTCTGCTGACTTTAGAACAAGAGCCGCAACAGCGTCATTTATATCCTTTGCCATTTTGTCAACGTCAGCCTGCTCTATAAAGTTCTTTGTTTTGTCAACAGCTTCAATAGCAGTCTCCACACCCGTGAAGTCTACATAGTTGTCCTTGTTAAGAGCCTTTGCAGCTTCCACTGCCTTATCTACCTCTGTGTAGTCAGCGTCTGCTATTTCATAAACGCCTGAACTATTTTTATGTACCACAAATGGGTTATCACAATCATCAATATGGAATGTTCCGCCTGTTATCTGGCACTTTTCAGAATTATTGATAAAAAATCCGACATTACCTTTAAGCGTTATATCTCCGCCTGAGATAATTCCATTCTTAGTGTTGCTCATACCTAAATACATAGCAGAAGTGCCGCCCTCAATATCAAGCTTGCCTCCCTCTATTTTAAGACCTGTCTTTGGCTCAGCTGCGCCTATACCAACAACAAACAGAGCTATTCTTCCGGCATTGACGTTCACTTCTCCCCCGTATATCTCGATAGAGCCGTTTGCATACAGACCGTCATCCCAGCCATTTTCAGCGTCTGCCATAGTTGTATCCACATCCACAACTGCTTCCATTACTTTTATG
>CALEJX010000055.1 GCA_937898375.1 uncultured Ruminococcus sp. | reverse complement strand
TCCGTGATAAGACCCCCGAGGGCGTGACGGACGAAAAATTCTTTTTCAAAGTCGCTAGGGGAGCGTTTTCACAGCGAAGAAAGACTCTCTCAAATTCGGTATCATCATCAATGGGCATTGATAAATCTGTGGTAAATCAGGCGATAGAGCAGAGCGACCTGCCTGCCTCTGTCCGTCCTGAAGCCCTTTCCATGGAGCAATTCATAGCATTTTCCGAAGCCCTTAAAAAGCTTGTATAATTGTACATATTTTTGTACAATTAAACTTGCACATTTGTATCAACTTGTGTTATCTATACAAAAATGTAGGGGAGCGGCTCAATTTCTGCAAGCAGAAATGCGACGTCCTGATTTTGTTTTTTTTCTAACTTGCGTTATCCGCACAAAAATGTAGGGAAGTGGATCAATTTCTGCTTCACAGAAATGCGACGTCCCGCTTTGTCTGTCCGTAAATTTGGTCAGTATTTCAAATTCAAGCCCATATTGCGACACCTTTCGCTTGATGGTCCTGTTAAAATGTAATTATTACATTTTGGAAACATAGGACGTGATAAGCAATGGAAAAAATACGGCATACGGCAAATTTTCATATCTCAGGCAAAATGAACGCCCTTATGGCTGCCCTTTCAGCGGCAGCGGCGTTTGCGGCAAGCTTCGGAAAGATTCTGGGCTTCCCCTCGTCAATGAACGTGGCGGTTGCAGTGCTTTCGGGAACTAACGTGATACCTGCATTTTTAGGCTCTGCACTTGCATATTTTGTAAGCGGAACTTTCTCCGAAGGTATCGTTCAGCTTTGTGCGATACTTGTTATAGCGGCGGTAAGGCTTGTGATGCCCTCTGCTGACCATAAAGACGACCCGATCTTCGTGTCGCTTCTTACAACAGGGGCAATGCTTCTGTTTAGCTGTGTAATGTCAGTGGCAATGCCGTCGGATACATATACGGCTTCACTGCGAATGATAAGCTCGCTCATGTGCGGCTGTGTGGTTTTTATCGCACTGACCGTCAAGCGGCAAAGAAACCGAAGCGGAGTTTTTGACCTCACAGGAATAAACGGCGTTTTCACAGCTATACTTTATATTATGCTTATCTCAACTCTCACCGCCGCACCGCTCCATGTGGTGAACTTGGGCAGGATAGCAGGCACTTTGTGTATGCTTATGGCAGTGAGAAAGTATAGAAACATAGGCGGCGCAGTTGTGGGCGCATTGACTACCTGCGGCGTACTCCTTTGTACTCCGTCACTTGCTAGGAATACACTTTTGCTTGCCACATCAGGGCTTATCTGCGGAGCATTCCTGCAATTCGGCTCTCTTGTGATAGTGCTTGTTTTCCTTGCAGTTTCACTCGTTAGCCTTGTGGCAATGGGCGTGAACGGCGATACATTTTCAATGTTTGCTGACCTGCTTATAGGCTCTGTGCTTTTTATCGCCCTGCCTATCCCTGTGATAAAAAAGGCGGCGAAAAAGGTGGTGGGAGTGAAAAACTCCGTTGACCTTGTGGGTCAGACAACTTCTTCAAAGCTCAACATGGCTTCAAGAACGCTGGGCGGTATCAGAGGTCAGCTTACAATGGTCACAGCGGCAATAGACAAGCGTTCAAAGGAAGCTACCCTGTCAAAGCGTGTCCAATCTGTTGTTTGTACCGATTGCGATATGTACTCAGTGTGCAGAAAGCGCAGTGTACAGCTTGATGACGGCTTTTCTAAGCTTGAAAGCATAGTTTGTACATATAATAATCTCAGCCTTGACGATGTTGAAAAGCATCTGAGCGGCTGTGTGAGAAAGTCGCTTCTTTGCGTGAGCTTCAATGAATTGTATACCGACTTTGTGGCAGAACGTGCCGACAGCATGAGAGTTCGTGAAATGCGTGAGTTTTTGAGCGAACAGCTTTCCTCAATGGAGGATATCTTATCCGACCTTTCTTTTAGAACAGGTCAGGTGAGAAGCGTTGATTCTCAGCTTTCAGCAAGGGTGCGGGAGCATTTTTCAAACCTTGGCTATCCAAATGTGAAAGCCTGCGTTTACATAGACGAAAACCTCTGCCAGCGTGTGGACGTTTTCATAACGGCGCAGTTCAGGGGCGACCTTGTAAGGCTCACGGCTACGCTTTCTGAGATGATAGATTATGACCTTGATATGCCTGTGATAGTCAAGGTGGATAATATAACCAGAATGTCCTTTGCGGAGATACCGAAATTCACAGTTGACATAAAAACTTTTTCGGCGTCATCAAGCGGAGAATATTCGGGAGACAGCTTTGAGGTATTTGACTCAAGCGTCAACGAAAAGTATATAGTGCTTTCAGACGGCATGGGAACAGGAAAAAGGGCAAGGCTAGATTCTATGTTTTCGGTAAGTCTTGTTACAAGGCTGATACAATCGGGAATGTCGATGCAGACAGCCCACAGGCTTATTAATTCCATGCTTAGGGTAAAGGGCTGGGAGGAATCTTTTGCCACGCTTGATATAATGCGCTTGGAGCTTAACGGCGGAACGGTGCAGTTTTTGAAATCGGGTGCGGCGCAAAGTTTTCTTTTCCGTGACGGCGGTCTTAAAGCTATCGGCGGACAGGCTTTTCCTGCTGGAATACTTGCGGAGTGTACCCCTGATGTGAGCGAACTAAAGCTCTTTGACGGCGATGTTCTGCTTATGACATCAGACGGCGTTGAGGACGCTACAGCGAGAGAGATACTTCGCTGCGGCGGAATGAACGCTCAGGAGATAGTAACAGCGCTTGGCGCAAAGGCGCTTGCACAGCGGACAGGTGGCAGGCAGGACGATATAACCATTATCGCCGCAAAAATTTTCCTCCGTGACGAGGGCAAAAAAAGCTGATAACATAAATGTGAACAAAACAGCCGTATCTTGCCTGAAATTTTTTACTTTTGTATACTTTGACTTTACTTTATCTATGTTATTATATAAAATCTATTGTGCAAAATATATAAAACTGTCTGTTGAAATATGTGCGAATACGAGAATAACAACCAAAACTATTGCAAAATTGTTCAAAAAAGATTAAAATATAAATATGAAACACCGAAATTATTCAGCGGTTTTCACAAAAAGGCAAGGGAGGCTGAATTATGATAGATATTATTCCAAAGGATTATGAACTGCCGCTCTATCTTTTCCACAATGGCACCAACTGCGAAACATACAAGTTTCTTGGCTGTCACAAGGGCGAGAAAGACGGCGTAAAGGGACATTATTTCAGAGTCTGGGCGGCACACGCCGAGAGCATTTCTGTGGTTGGAGATTTCAATGGCTGGGACGAAGACGCCACGCCAATGGAGAAGATAGACGACTCAGAGGTGTGGGAGGCTTTTGTTACAGGGCTTCAGACTTATGATACATATAAATACTGTATACACGGCTGTGACGGCAAGACCCATTACAAGGCTGACCCGTACGGCACGCACATGGAGGTCGCACCGAACACCGGCTCAAAGGTTTTCGATATCGACGGATATCTGTGGAGCGATAAAAAGTGGATGACCGAGAAGAAGTCTAAGGATATCTATAATTGTCCTATGAATATCTATGAGGTACACCTCAATTCATGGAAAAGTTGTCCTGACGGAAAATATTTCTCATATGTAAGATTTGCAGATACTATAATCCCTTATATAAAGGAAATGGGCTATACTCATATCGAGCTTATGCCTCTGGCGGAATATCCTTTTGACGGCTCTTGGGGCTATCAGGGTATTGGATATTTTGCGCCTACTTCACGTTTCGGCACGCCTTATGACTTTATGAAGATGATAGACCTTTTCCACCTTGCGGGAATAGGCGTTATCCTCGATTGGGTGCCTGCGCATTTCCCTAGAGATGAAGCAGGTCTGTTCGAGTTTGACGGCGGTCCGTCATATGAATACTCCGACCCGAAAAAGGCAGATCACCTCACTTGGGGAACGAGAGTTTTCGATTACTCAAAGGGCGAGGTAAAGTCATTCCTTATCTCAAACGCTCTTTACTGGATAGAAAAATATCACGTTGACGGTCTGAGAGTTGACGCTGTTGCGTCTATGCTTTATCTTGACTATGACAGACGTGACGGAGAGTGGACGCCTAACAAGTTCGGCGGCAAGGAAAATCTTGAAGCGGTTCAGTTCTTCAAGGATCTTAACACCGCTGTGTTCGGCAGAAACCCTAACACACTTATGATAGCCGAGGAGTCAACTTCATGGCCTATGGTAACAAAGCCTGCAAGCGATGGCGGTCTTGGCTTCAACTTCAAGTGGAACATGGGCTGGATGAACGATATGCTCAAATATATGGCTCTTGACCCTATTGACAGAGCTTTTCATCATGATATGCTCACGTTCTCATTCTTCTATGCTTTTTCTGAAAACTTTATTTTGCCTATCTCTCATGACGAGGTGGTGCATGGTAAGGCTTCACTGATAAATAAGATGTACGGCGGAGATATCGACAATAAGTTCAAGCAGTGCAAGCTGTTCATGGCTTATATGATGGCTCACCCCGGCAAGAAGCTGCTGTTCATGGGAGCTGATTTCGCACAGTTCAGAGAGTGGGATTACGAGAACGGTCTGGAATGGTTCATGGTGGACGAGTATGAGAACCACCGCAACTATCTCAACTATTCAAAAAATCTCAATCACTTCTATCTTGACCACCCTCAGTTCTGGGAGAGAGATTTCTCTTGGGAGGGCTTCAGCTGGATATCCAATGACGATTTCAAGCAGAGCATCATCATATTCAGACGTTTTGACAAAAACGGCGGAGAGGTCATCGTGGTGTGCAACTTCGTTCCTGTGGAAAGAAAGTCATACTGCTTTGGTGTTCCTTATTGGGGCAGCTATACAGTGGTGTTCAACTCGTCTTCTGTTGACGGA
>CALEJX010000054.1 GCA_937898375.1 uncultured Ruminococcus sp. | reverse complement strand
TTTTTCACACGTCCGCTGAAATAGATATCTTTCAGTATAAGCTGGTCGCTGGCTTTGTCATAGTTTTTCAGATTTCGGCGGATAGTCTTTTTGAAGTCGAGATTTGCATAGCATTTCATAACTGACGAGGTGCTTTTGTCAAGCCTGCCTGTAAGGCTTCGCTTTATGGTCATATCAAGCTTTTGCTTGATTTTATTTGCCACCTGTTTTGCTATCCTAACAGCTGCCTGCAATACCTCGCTGCTCATAAGATGTTTGAGCTGAATGATAGTTTTCAGCAACTCAATATCAGGCTTCATTTCTTCAAGCACTTTTTTATCTGTGAGAAGCTCGGTCATGTTGAATTTGTCTAACGCCTGACGTTCAAGCACCTCGGCGGTCTGCTTTGGGAAAAGCGTTCTCACTTTTGTTATCCACTCTGCGGCGTTGAGTACGCTGCCGCCCTGACCACCTTGTCTGCTGTTTTCATCTCTTACGTCAGCACCCTGTGCACGGCTGTAGAGATAGTCAAGGAGCTTTTCCATGTCCTGAAACGTCGTTATCTCTGCTTTGTCGCCGGTGAAGGAAAGGCTTTTGTCTGACATTCCGCCCAGCACCAGCCGCCAGCGGTTGACGGATATGGCTTTGTATTCATCTGTCATGGCTTTTCCTCCTCAGACAAAAGTTTTACTATCTCTTTATCTATTGCCGCACCAAAGCTGTATAGCCTTTCATTTACGGCTTTTCCTGCAAGAAGCTCAGCTCCGTCAGCGTCATAAAGCCCTGCGGCAGCGGAGGCTGTTTGCTGTATCTCATAGGGAGTAAAACAGCTGAAAGCAAGCTTCATGGAGGGGAGAATTTCTATAAAATCGTCATAGTCAAGTCCGCAGATAAGCGTGTCTGTCATTCTGATAAAAGAATCGTCCGTCATGATGATATCACGGGCGGCATTGAAAAGCCCGTGAAGAAATTCTGCACCTTGTATTTGAACGTTCCTGTCGCCCTTGAGATAGCTTGTCATTGCCTGTTCGGCAAGCTTTCTGCGGTGAGGGTCAAAGGCATAGAGTATGCCAAGGGCAGTGCCGTAAACAAATGGGTCTTTATCAGATTTGCCACAGAGAGAAAGCAAGGCGTTTTCATAGTCCTGACGATATTCTCTGAAATCGTCAGTGACTGCCTTTTGCATTGTATACATTATCACTGCACATTCTGCGGCGTGATCGTCTTTCACCGCCGCCATGTCAGGCAGTGTTGTAATAACTCTGGTCATGCAACGCTTTGCGCAGTTTTCTGCGGCGGTAAACTCGGTATTATAAAGCTGTTGAAGCTCCATGAGAGTGATAAAATGCCTTAGACCTCTGCCTACAGAAAAAAAGTCGCCGTCTGTATTAAGAATGTTTTCGGCATTTTCTTTGTCCTCGTCAGAGAGTTCCAAGCCCATTTGGAAGCAATCCACAAGAATATGCGCCGCAACATCGCAGTGTTTTTCTCGGCGGAGTGTTCTTGACGCACAGGTGTGGCAGGCTTCTTCAATGGTAAAGCCGTCAGCGGTGTGGTCTATAAGTGCGGCGTCTGTGGCAGGGACTTTCTTATATACCCACTCTTCACGGACACGGCTTCTGTCCTCTCGTCTATGCAGGTCAGGACCTTTTGTGCGTTGGGCAAAATCTGTGCCTAGAAACACCATTCTGTGGAAAAATCTGCTCAGCTCCATGCCGTTTGCAGTGGTGAAAAGCGGCACTTCGGTCTTGTTTGGAGTAACTGTCTTTATTTTAAGGCGAAATTTTTTGCACTGTTCCTCAAAATCGGTGATAAGCGGCGGAATGTGGTCTTTATCGCCTATGTGACCTGTTTTGTTGCCGGTGGCAAGCTTGTGCATAAGGTCGATAGGCAGGGCAGAGGATATGGTTTTCTCGC
>CALEJX010000053.1 GCA_937898375.1 uncultured Ruminococcus sp. | reverse complement strand
CGTAAGAGACGCTGTGAGATACAAAACGCCCTCTGAGCCGTAAATGCCGTTTATGAGCGGTATACACATGAATGCGCAGTTTGAATATATTGACGAAACACGCTCCACCGCAAGGTCAGGAGTCTTTTTTCTTATAAGAACATAGGTGAGCAAAATGGTCACTGCATAGGATATCGCCGACAGCAGAAATGACCACAGCAGACCATGCACAAGGGTCTTGTCATATTTTGATTGATAGGACATGAATATAAGCACAGGATTGATTATATTCAGTGCGAATGAGGACAGCTGTTTTGTGCCGTCCTTTGTGATTATCCCTTTTAAATAGCAAAATGCGCCTATAATAAGGATAATAAACATTATTATTATCTGGTTTCCGATTATCAGACCTGCTTCCATTTTTACTTCCTCTTTCACATATATTTTCCCACTTCGTGTATTCTTTCGGCAGAATGCCCAAATAGTATATCAGACTTTTGTGAAAAAAGCATGAACTCATAGTATACATTGATAGGTGATTTTTGTACTTTTATGTGCGTAAATAAGGTAAAAAAGCAAATAATGCCCCGATTTTTACACTCCGCCCTATCTCTTGACATAAAAGTTTGAGGGGTGTATAATGTTAAGGGCAGTAATGCCTTGAAAAAGAAATATAGTATATAGTCTGAAAGGAATATCTACATATGGATATAAAGAAATTATGTGCGGCTCTTTGTGCCTGCGTGATGTGCTTGTGTGCGGTGGGCTGTTCAAAGGATAGCAAGGACAGCTCTTCTGCGGCTGAGAGCAAGGCGAGCGTTTCGACCGCTGATAAAGCCGACAGCGAAAAGCCTGCGGACAGCAAGGCTGACGAGAGCGGTGCGGACAGTCAGGTAGTGAACGAGCAGGGCGAGCTTATGACAAAGACAGCCGCAATTTTTGACGGCGACTACACTCTGAAAACCACCTGCACAGAAGCCGACGGCTCAAAGCAGGAGGTAGTGAGAGCCAAAAAGGGCGGAAACATCTATCTGAAAGTCACATCAGATATTGGCACCAGCGGTTTTATCTCCGTTGACGGAGTGAGCTATGATTACGATAATGTCACAGGCGTTTATCATAAGTCAGACGTAACAGAACTTGACGGCGTTCTTGAAAGCATTGTCAAGCAAAACCTGCCGAGAACTTATGGTCATATAAACGGTGATGAGACTGATGATTTCGATATCGAGGAATACACCTATACAGGTGATACCTATATAACTGTTATCGACCTGTATTTTGACAAGACCGACGGAAGCCTAAAGAAGTATACGCAGACATATTCTGTTGAAGTTTCAGACGACACAGTTTCAGAATACACTGTTGATGAACTTTCAGAGGGCGCAGTTGACAGCCTGTTTGACGTTTCTCAGGCGACAAGCCTTGTTGACTTTGACAGTATGTCGGAAGATCAGAGACTTGGCTATTGTCAGGGTATATTCAACAAAGCAGGCGTTACAACAGACGATCTCAGTGCAGGAGGATATCAGACGGACGATCTAAAGACCATATCCTATGACAATTTTGTGAGCCTTGTTTACACATACGGCTTCAAGCCTGCACAGCAGTAAGTCAAAATGCACAATTTCAGCGTAGAGATTTGTTGAAAACGCAGGGCGGAAAATGCCCTCTCTATGCTTTACTTGTATGCGTTTTTTTGGTATAATTATAGGTGCGGTCTTTGCCACATAAAAAATGTATGCTTACAAGAGGATATATAAAAATGAATATACTAAAGTTTTTGAAGCCAAAGGCTTGCGTGGATTACGTCTATGACGACAACACTGCAAGACAGGCTCTTGAGAAAATGAAAAATCACAGCTTCACCGCTGTGCCTGTTATCAACCGTGAGGGCAGATATGTAAAGACCCTTGCAGAGGGCGACTTTCTGTGGTTCATGCTCAATAATGGTATTCAGGATATGCGTGAGCTGGAAAAATATAAGATAAGCGAGATAACAAGGCGTGTTAAAATGAAGCCCGTCTATGTTTATTCTACTATCGAGGATCTGATACTTCTTTCAATGGATCAGAACTTCGTGCCTGTTATCGATGACAGGGAAGTTTTTATCGGCATCGTGACAAGAAGAGATATACTTAAATATTGTCACAATACCCTTAACGAGTATGAAGCGAAATATGGTCAAGAGGAAGAAAAAGAGGAGACAGGTGCAGTATAAGCGCCGAGAAAGGAATTGTTGTAAAAATGAAGAGGACAAACAAAAAGGGCGGCGCAGCCATAGTTGCTGTGCTTATAGTTATAATGCTTGTGGCTGTGGGTTCGGCGGCGCTGGTGGTGACAGGAAGATATACCATTCAGGAAAGCAAGGTTGCAGACGCAGTTGTTAAGGTAGACAGCACGCCGGAGGAAAGTTCTTCTGAGGAAGTTTCAGAAGTTGACGACCTTTCATCAGTTGTGGAAGAGCCTGTTAGCAATTATCCTGTGAAGTCTGCAAATTATCAGGACATAAAGATAAAGAATATGACAGCAAACACAGCTATACTTGTTGACGCTGACACAAACGAGATAGTTGCAGGCTATAATTACGAGAAAAAGGTATATCCTGCTTCTCTTACAAAGATTCTTACGCTTCTTGTAGCCGCAGAGAACATTGACGATATGGACGCTACATATAAGTTCACAAGCGACGATATCGACCCTCTTATCGAGGACAACGCTTCAAGAGCAGGCTTTGAAGCAGGGGAAACTGTAACAATGAAAGATCTGCTTTATTCCTCTATCCTTGTGAGCGGTGCTGACGGCACAACAGGTCTTGCAAACGCAGTTGCAGGCTCAGAGGAGAAGTTCGTTGAGCTTATGAACGCAAAAATTCAGGTGCTTGGTCTTACAGGAACAAACTTTGTGAATGCAAGCGGTCTGCACGACAAAAATCACTACTCAACAGCGCAGGATATCGCAGTTATCACAAAGGCGGCTATGGAAAACGAAACTTGCCGTGAAGTGCTCACAGCAACAAAATACACAACTTCAAAGACAAAACAGCACAAGGACGGCATCGAGCTTACAAGCATAGTTGCACAGAGAATAGAGGGCTACTATGTGGATTGTGACGGCGACGGCGAAGCTGACGACGGCATAAGCATTGAGGGCGGAAAGACAGGCTTCACAGACGAAGCCAAGTACACCCTTTCAACTATACTCGATGATAACGGACACACATACATTTGTGTTACAACAAAGTCCAAGGACGAGCTTAAGTCTGTTGAGGATCAGATAGCTATTTACGAAAAGTATTTGGGCGGCAAGGCTTCTGATAATAAAGACAAGGACAGCAAGGCTGATACGGATACGTCTTCCGTTTCTGACGTTGAGGATTAATTGGATAGGATAAAAAATAAATGCGGATATCTCGTGAGGTATCCGCATTTTTTATGTATAATTTGCAAATCAATGTAGTCAGTGTAGGGGCGAACAGCGTTCGGTCACTCGCCGTGACGGGCATTTTACGCCATACATCGTGATTTAAAACACTTTT
>CALEJX010000052.1 GCA_937898375.1 uncultured Ruminococcus sp. | reverse complement strand
TTTCAGAGCCAAGAGCAGCATTTATTCTTCGGGTGAGTCCACAGTATCTTGTGTATGTACTGACCTTGACCTCATACTGCTTCCGTGGCAGCCATTGCTCTGCAATATATTTTTCCAAAGTGATATTCTTATTGATCTTCAACTTAATCCCCTCTTTCAAAATTTAAAGATCACAAGAATATTATACATTTTTCTTTATTAATTTGCAAATATCATGAACAACCCTACCACACGTGGTAGGATAAGACTTGAAATATATTATAAATCATGCTATAATACAAATAATAAGAATGTTCGGCGTTTTTGTTCAATATACTATGTAATTCAAAAGGAGGCGTGATCGTATGAAAACTGATCGTAGTTCATTTGAGATTTTTAAAAGCAATGTTTGTCACCAGGTCAAAGAACAAGGTGAATTAGAATTTATCAAAAAAACAATTCTATCAAATGAAGTACAAAAGCTTTATGAAAAAAAGTGGTATCCTGAAAGTCTCTATCTCGTTGCTATGGTTGACTACCTGTGTCGAAAGAACTCAATTCCTCAGTACGGTGGATATAATAAGTTAAGACAATGCAAGTTGAATGATATTATTTACCCCTCAAGCATACTTACACTCTATCTGCTTTCAAAGGATGAAAATGTGCTTGAAGAAAGCTATAACAAATCAATTCCTGAATTTAAAAAATTCAATATAGTTGAGAGCGAGGTAGAAAATATTGCCTGATATATTTTTCTCATCTGAAAACCTTGACACTTATCTAAAAGAATTGGCAAAGGAATTTCGTAAAATTAACGGCAAAACTATGCCCGCAGAAGTAATCCTCGTTGGAGGAGCTGCTATACTTGCCAACTACGGCTTTAGAGATAAAACATATGACGTTGACGCAATAATCCATGCAACTTCAGCAATGAAAGAAGCAGCAAACAGAGTAGCCGATAAATTTTCGTTGCCAAATGGTTGGTTAAACTCAGATTTTAAAAACACTAAGTCTTATTCCCATAAACTTGAGCTATATTCAAAGCATTATAAAACATTTTCAAATATTGTTGAGTTTCGTATAATCAGTGGAGAATATCTAATGGCAATGAAGCTCATGTCAGGAAGAACATATAAACATGATCTTTCAGATGTAGCAGAAATATATTATGAGCATATAAAAATAAATACTCCTATCAGTTACAATGATTTGATGTCAGCAATTACAAACCTTTATGGTGAGGGTGCTGAAATTCCAGAAACATCTTCAAAATTCATAAAGCTGTTATATACAACTCCCGTTTTCAATATAGAAAAACTTATAATGCAGCAAAAAGAAATTGAAGAAAATTCAAAAAATTCGTTGATACAGTTTGAAGAAAAATATGAAACAACTTTAAACGATAGCAATGTAACAGATATTTTGTCTGCAATAGAGAAAAAGAAAAAGCAATAACAAGCAGCCCTACCACACGTGGTAGGGCTGTCTATGTTCAAGAATACGAATATTTGAACTAAATTGCTATACAATAAAATGGCTATAATGAACAATTCGCACGTTTTAAGTCAGAAAATTTGAAAAAGGGCTTGACAAATACTTGTTAGTGTGGTATATTTGAACACGAAGAAAGCAAGTGAGTGCAAAAAATAAGCACCCACAAGATATATTTTCTTACTGCAAATAAGAAATATATCAGTCCCAGAAGTTGTAGCAAAACCTCTGATGAACTTAGTGAATGCTTTGTTTCGTGTTTAGTATACACGATTACGATACATTTGTCAAGCGTTTATCGGAAAGTTTACAAATAACTTCTGATAAATGCTTTTTTTGTACCCGTCTGACAGTCGGATCAGGCGGCTGACAGCAATTTAAAAAGAATAAAGGTTGATGAAGTAACCTCGACGATATCTCAGACAACTGCTGATCTTTTCAGTCGTACTTAACAGCTTCGCATTTGCGAGCCTGCATATATGCAGATACCTAGTATGTGCCGTGATGAGCTGACACAACAGCTCTAGCAAGTATATATGCCTTGTGAGGCTGAGCTACCGAGAAAGTAATCGAGCGTCACTGCTGTGGCAGTGCAAGGGGCGTAACCGACAGCAAGCAGCATATTCAGAGCTTGTCACTCTGAGCTGTGATGACTAGGGATCAACATGATCACGTCAAAAGGAAAGACATCAATTAAGTAAAAAACGGCTTAGCCGTTTCAATACCAACAGGCGTATAGCCTTATACCGCTTGTTGGGACAAAATCAAGAAGAAATTCTTGATCTTGTCCGAATAAGCACTCTGTGTTGGGACTATAAAATAGATGACTAAACTCTACCCAATCAAATTAAATAT
>CALEJX010000051.1 GCA_937898375.1 uncultured Ruminococcus sp. | reverse complement strand
GCCTATATCTATAAAAATGCTGTCAAGGTCGGGTGCGGCAGAGCTGTCTTTTTCAAGGTGCGGCGGAGTTGAGGTCACAATGCCTGTGAGCTTTTCTCTGCCGTAAACAGTCACCTGCTGAGCCAAAAGAAGTCTTGTATCAAGACCGCCGCAGCCTGATATTTTTAGGAAACCGTCCTCTGTGATATACGTCACTATCATGCCTATCTCGTCTATATGAGCGTCAAGGAGCATAACGGGCTTGCCGTCCTCCCAGTTGCCCACCTTGCAGACAACGCTGCCGAGAGCGTTATCCAAGGTGGTCTCGCCGTATTTTTCAAGGAGCTTTGCCGCAGTTTTTGCCGCAGAGCTTTCCGCTCCCGATACGCCTGCCGCAGAGCAAAGCTGTGACAGTATCTCAAATGTATCCATAATACATATCCCTGCTTTTTTATAAAATTAGAGTTCGTTTACAAGTCTCTTGAAGTGCTTACCTCTTGCCTCAAAGTTAGGATAGAGGTCAAAGCTTGCGCAGGCAGGTGAAAGGGTAACGATGTCGCCGCTCTCTGCCATTTTCTGAGCTGTGAAAACAGCTTCTTCAAGTGTCTTTACTCTTACTATTTTAAGACCGCTTTCAGGATAGAGTGGGCTTTCTGTAACAGCCTTTTCTATTTTGTCTGCCGTTGCGCCAAGAAGAATGAGTATCTTTACATTCTTGTTCACAGGCTCGGCGAGAGGCTCAAAAGGTATCTTCTTGTCATAGCCACCTGCGATAACGATAAGCTTCTGATTGAATGAATTAAGTCCTGCAATAACTCTTGTAGGGCTTGTTGCGATAGAATCGTTATACCACTTAACGCCGTCTATCTCTCTTACGAACTCTATTCTATGCTCAACGCCGCCGAAATTCTTTGCTACCTGAACGATGCTCTGGATAGACACCTCGCCCCATACTGCGGCAATAGCTGTCAGATAGTTTGCAACGTTGTGGATACCTGGTATCCTTATATCGTCCTTGTGTACTATCTCTGTAGTTCTGCCCTTTTCTGTGTAGCAAAGCATACCGTCGTCATTAAGATATGTGCCTGTCTGAACAGGGTGCTTGAGAGAGAATGTAACGAGCTTTCCTCTTACCATATCCGCAAGCTTTATTGTTTCTTCGTTATCCTCGTTGAGGACAGTTCTTGAATAGCCGTTCTGATGAGCGATAAGGTTAGCCTTTGCACCTATATACTCCTCCATTGTTCCGTGAACGTTCAGGTGGTTTGGAGTGATGTTTGTGATAGCGGCAACGTTTGGCGACTGTCTCATCGAGATAAGCTGGAAGCTTGAAAGCTCGACCACTGCAACGTCGCTGTCTGACATTGTTTCAACGATAGGCAGAAGAGCCTTGCCGATATTTCCGCCGATATGGACACGCTTGCCCTCGGCTTTGAGCATTTCGCTGATAAGCGTAGTGGTGGTG
>CALEJX010000050.1 GCA_937898375.1 uncultured Ruminococcus sp. | reverse complement strand
AATTATTCACTTGACATTACTGTTAAACAGCGTTAGAATGAAATTAGTAAAATTTGCACGGCTTCTCGCTTGCGGTGGGTTTGTACCGCAAATGAAAAGACCGTGAACCACACTTTTTGCTCACCGCTTTCGACCTACCCGACGCCTTTAGGACGGACAAAGTGCGAACTTCGGGAGTTATAGGCTAAGGGTGCAAGGTTTGATGTGAAATAATGCGGCGTGTCCGCAATGATTTTGGTTTGAGTAATGAGTCCGTTTATGTTTTTTAGTGCCTAGTAATGGAGAGTAGCCGAGACAGGCCCAGGCGAAACCCATCGTTCCGCACACCCCGCAGAACAAGGAAAATCCCGCCTGTCTTGCTGTCGGACATGCTTTAGCGTGATCGGGACTGACGGCAATATCAAATGACCATTTACAACCCGTGTATAGGGGCAGTCTGCCCTGACGGTTAAAACTCATACGTGAGTCCATAAGAGAAAAGGTGGAAGAGTACAGCATTATTGTTGTACTCTTTTCACTACCAAGAGAGAACTTGTTGTTTTTGCTCCCGGAGGCGGAAAGTCAACCTATAAACTTTTCGCCCTTTTTAAGAAGGAGGTGGTGCCATGGTTAATACACTGTATTTCTGTATCCATAGCATTTGGGCATATTTTAAACTTGTCTCCGCCTCCGAGTGCAGAATAATCGGTTAACTGAAAATCGGGGTTGTCTTATTGACAATTAACCCGCAAAACAACAACTACAACAAAGAAGTAAACAGTTTTTCAGACTCCGTTAAAAAGTATCTGAAGATCAAAAAAATGACACAAGCTGATTTAATCAGAAAGAGTATGTTAACAAGAACTACCGTAAGCCGTATATGCCGTAACAGCAACGATAAAGGCAGTACATATCAGCCTACAGATCGCATTGTTATGAGCGTTTGTGTGGCTTTAGGGTTAGATTCAAAAGAAACAAAAGAATTGTTCAGTCTCGCATTCCCCTATTTGAAATGTTGGGATAAAATAATAGCCGAGAAAATGAACATCGATCAAGCAAACAGCTTCCTTTATGACGAGGGATTACCTCTGCTGGGAAGCCCCATAGACGAGTAAAATTGTATGCCGTCCTGCTTA
>CALEJX010000049.1 GCA_937898375.1 uncultured Ruminococcus sp. | reverse complement strand
GTGTATGCAGACAGCGCTCAGGCAGAGGACAGCACCATTGTGACGGAAAGCTCTGCGGCGGAAGCTATGGCGGAGCAGGGCGTTATCAAGGCGCAGAAAAACTCCACCCAGAACACGGAAACAGATTGGGTGCTTTTCGGCTGTATCGGCGGCGGTGCGGTGGTAGTGCTTATAATGATAGGGCTTATGGCTAAGAAAAAATGATATATACAAGGGCGGCTTAGGCTGCCCTTTTTTGTTTTGATAGCTGTAATAAACAGCAGACTTGCCGCAATTTGCAGAAGCAAACAAGCGGGCGACCTCAGGTCGCCCCTACGGGATAGTGCGTGTGAGATTTTTGCAACTTTATCTGATAGTACACGTCTTTATAGGTGATAAAAATTCTTATGAGTTTCTTAAAAGAACGGCTTTATTTATTGACTTATACTTATTTTATGGTATAATGTATACATAAAAACAGACAAGAACAAAAGACAACAGGACAGCAAGATAACAAAGAATAATACGCCCATGCTATACCCTTATGGGGAAAGTGGGGCTGTTTTATCCGTCTGCTGTCAGGCGGATTTTTTATGCTGTTTTGGAAAAATCACAAACGGAGGTATTGCAATGACCACGAAGAAAAGGATATGCACTGTTATAATAGTGCTTGTTATCGTCTGCGCAGTGTGTGTGGGAGGTTTTCTCATATGGAAAAAGACTGGCAAGGGCGGTTCGAAAAGCTCACAGAAAGTATATGTGCAGAAAGTATCATCACTTAACACTGTGACGGACTTCAATCTCTCCAACTGCTCGTTTTTGGGCGTTGTTGAGGCGCAGGAGTCTGTGGACGTAAAGTATGACAGCTCAAAGACAGTAGACGAGATACTTGTTAAAGACGGCGACTCTGTTAAAAAGGGCGACAAGCTCCTTACATATGACGTTGAGGCTATAAATCTCCAGCTTGAGCAGGCTAAGCTTGAAGTGGAAAGGCTTCAGAACGAGATAACTTCAAACAAGAGCCAGATAGCTGAGCTTGAAAAGGAAAAGAAAAACGCCGATCAGGACGCCGCTGTGTCATACACAACGCAGATACTTTCTTTGCAGAGCGACAATGCCAAGAACGAATATGACATAAAGGCAAAGAACGTTGAGATAAAAAAGCTGGAAGCTTCCACAAAGAGCGCTTATGTTACCGCTTCTATCGACGGAACTGTTAAGAACGTCAAGACTGTAGACAAGCTTCAAGAGGACGGCGGCGACGTTATAATGCAGATAACAGAAGAGGGCGACTACAGGATAAAAGGCAGATTCAACGAACAGAACAGCTCTGATATCATGCAGGGCGTGGCTGTTATCGTAAAGTCAAGGCTTGATGATTCTACTTGGAAAGGCGAGATAACTTCTGTTGACACAAGTCCGCAGAAAAGCTCTGATGATGATATGTACAGCTACGGCTCAAGCGATGAGATGAGCCAATCTTCAAACTATGCTTTCTATGTTAAGCCTGAGAGCTTTGACGGACTTATGCTCGGTCAGCACGTTCTTATCGAGATAGACAACGGACAGGACACTTCTATAAACAAGACAGGCATTTGGCTGTATTCCGATTTTATCTGCAAGGACGGCAAGAGGAACTACGTTTGGGCTAAGGACGAGGACGGAAAGATAGAAAAAAGATATGTTGAGATAGGTCAGAAAGACGAGGAGAACGGCGACTGCGAGATAAAGTCGGGTCTTGAAAAGGGAGATTATATCGCTTATCCTGACAAGTCTATCGAGGAGGGCATGACGGCTACCACAAATGAAGCTGATGTGTCTGTTGCGCCTAATGACCTTGACACTGACAACAACATGAACGGCGACACTGATATCGAGGGTGGCGACGAGACTATCGTTTATGACGGCAGTGATGAGGACGGCATGGCTATCGATGAGGATATGCTTTCAAGCATGACGGACGAGGAGATAGAAGAATACTTTAACAAGCTTTACGGCGACGGTGCTGAGAGCGGCGTTTCTGACGGTGAGGATACTGACGGGGCTGGAACTGACGCAGCTGTGGCTGAATAAGGAGGGCTTGCAATGGTATTTGAACTGAAAAATATCTACAAGGATTATTTGCAGGGCAAGGAAGCTGTGCCTGTGCTCAAAGATATTTCCCTTGATGTCTCAGAGGGGGAATATGTGGCGATAATGGGTCCGTCAGGCTCGGGAAAGTCTACGCTTATGAACATTATAGGCTGTCTTGACAAGCAGACAAAGGGAAGCTTTGTTTTTGACGGCTGTGACATTATGCAGGCGAATGACAAGAAGCTTTCGGAGATAAGAAACAAGAAGATAGGTTTTGTGTTTCAGAACTTTAATCTTCTCCCTAGACAATCAGCCCTTGAAAATGTGGAGCTTCCGCTCCTTTATGCAGGGGTAGGCAAAAGAGAGAGACGGCAGAGGGCGAGGGCGGCTCTTGAAAAGGTGGGACTTGCTCAGAGAATGATGTTCAAGCCTACTCAGCTTTCAGGCGGTCAGAAGCAGAGGGTGGCTATTGCAAGGGCTATAGTCAACGATCCAAAGCTTCTTCTTGCAGACGAGCCGACAGGTGCTCTTGACACAAAGTCGGGCGATCAGGTAATGGAGCTTTTCAAGGAGCTTAATGACGACGGAGTTACTATCGTTATGATAACACACGAGCCTGACATTGCAAGATGTGCAAAGAGGATAATGTATATCCGTGACGGAGAACTGCATGGAGAAAAGGCAGGTGAGCAGGAATGAAGAAGGTAATAATAACGCTCCTGTGCATTGCTATCCTCGGTGGCGGCGGATATGCGGGAGCAATGAAATACAAGAAAAATCAGGACAAGAAAACTGTTGTGGCAGTAGTTCCTGTTGACCTTATGGCAGAAACTGCGGATATGTACGAGTGGGACAGCTCTACTAATATGGACGGACAGATAGTTTCTGCCAACGCTCAGAGAGTTACTCTTGACAACGAAAAGCTTGTTAAAAAGGTGCTTGTTAAAAAGGGCGACACTGTTAAAAAGGGCGACACTATACTTGAATATGACATGACGGTGGTGGAGCTTGAGGTATCACAGAAAGAAAATCAGGTAAAGGTATGCGAGCAGAACATCAAAATGGCTGAAAAGGAGCTTGCGAAATACAAGCTTTTAAAGCCTTCTGAGGACGCCCCGCAAGAGCCTGACGAGCCAGACCCAGAGCCTGAGCCAGATCCTACGCCTGATCCGGAGCCAACTCCCGACCCTGAGCCGGATCCGACCCCTGAGCCTGTGGAAACTGTGGACGTTGTAAAAGCTGTTTTTCAGACGGAAAATGCAGGCACAAAGGACGATCCTTATATTATAAACTGTAACAAGAACACAAAGGTATCAAGGGCGTTTCTTGACAGGATAAAGACAACAGGCGCTTATGCGGAGCTTTGCGTTTATGATGATAACTCCAACTTCATTTATAAGTGGATAGTAAATCGTGAGACAATGGGCAAAAAGGCTCTTGCAGATTGGACAGTTTCACAGGGAATAACTGAGGACAAGGAAAGCGGTATGCTTTCCCTTGACACTTCTGTGGAGCAGTTCGGCAAGTTCTCTATTGTTGTGCCTACAGGCTCGGACAACAGCGATGACAGTGCTGACGACACCAATAATACTGATGATACAGACAACAATGGCGATGTTGATATCCCTGATGACGGCGATTATGATAATGACGCTGACATAGATATCACCCCTGCTGACCCGTCTCAGACGGACGATACAAATTCAGGCTCTGAGGACTATATGTACAGCCGTGCAGAGATAAAGAAGATGATATCTGAAAAAGAGGACGAGATAAAGAGCCTTAAGCTTGACCTTAAATCTGCAAAGCTTGACTACAACGACGCTTTGAAGAAAAAGACAGACGGCAAGGTAGTGGCTACTATCGACGGCGTTGTTAAGAAGATAGGCACTGTAGGCGACGCCGCCGCAGATGGGGACGCTTCGGACGATACAGACGATATGGACGATACGGACATTACAGACAGCGCAATGGATTACAGCGGCGACAGCTCAGATGATGACGCTTTCGCAATAATCGAGGGCGAGGGCGGAGTTTCCGTTTCATTCAGCGTGGGCGAGCTTAATCTTGACAGAGCAACTGTGGGAAAAACTGTTATGGTGAACTCATATAACACAGGAATGAGCGTTGACGCCGAGATAACAAAGATAAGCAGTGAGCCTGTGTCATACTCAGCATCAAACTGGGGCGACAACCCTAACAGCTCAACTTACACTGTTGAAGCTAAACTCAGCGACAGCACGGATTTCAACGTGGGCGACTGGGTAGGCGTTTCGTTTGTGAATGATACCACGACCAGTGACAGCGTTTATCTGCCTATACATTATGTAAGACAGGAAAACGGAAACTACTACATAATGAAAGCCGACAAGGACGGCAGGCTTGTGAAAAGCTACATAAAAACAGGAAAGATAATGTATGGCTCTAATATCGAGGTCAAGGGCGGACTTTCTATGAAAGACAAGATATGCTTCCCATACGGCAAGGACGTCAAAGAGGGCGTAAGGACAAAGGATTCAACCGAAGTCCTTTATCCTGAGTATTAAGGGGGCGGATAATATGATAGAAAATATCAGACTTTCATTCAAGGGAATACTTTCACATAAGATACGCTCGTTTCTTACTATGCTGGGTATCATTATCGGTATTGCGGCTATCATTGCCATAGTTTCCACTATCAAGGGTACAAATGAGCAGATAAAGAACAATCTTATCGGCGCAGGAAACAACACTGTGAAGATACAGCTTTCAAACGGCGACACTGTCTGCGACTTTTCATATGACACTCCGCCGTCTAACGTGGCAATGTTCACGGCGGACACTAAAAAGCGTATCAACGAGCTTAAAGAGGTGGAGTCAAGCACTTTTTACCGCACAAGGAGCAATCCTGACAATCTGTTTTATCTTAACAACAAAATGGACTCGTCAACTATATACGGCGTGGACGAGGACTATTTTGACACTGTAGGATATGAGATAGTCGAGGGAAAAGGCTTTGCGGCGAGAAATTTCACGAAATTCGACAAGGTGGCAGTGGTAGACAAGACACTTGCAGAGGGCATTTTCGAGGGCGAAAGCCCTGTGGGTAAGGTCATAGACATAAGCGGAGAGCCTTTCACTATAATAGGCGTGGCGGTACAAAATTCAAGCTTTGAGCCTGTTATAAACTCGGTGGAGGACTACTACACATACAATCAGACATCAAGCGGACTTATTTTTATCCCCACAAACGATTGGGGAATAGTTTTCCGTTATGACGAGCCTGAAAACTGCATTGTAAAGGCTGTAGATACTGATTCCATGACAAACGCAGGCAAGAAGTCTGCGGATATTCTCAACGAGAACGTTTCGACAGTAAAGGGCGGAAGCGAGGAAACGAGCGCTTCTGTGGAATACAAGAGCGAAAGCTTGCTGGAGCAAGCGAAGTCGCTGCAGGATCTGAGTTCATCAACCAATAAAATGCTTATATGGATAGCAAGTATCTCACTGCTGGTAGGTGGTATAGGAGTAATGAACATTATGCTTGTATCGGTAACAGAGAGAACGAGAGAAATAGGACTGAAAAAAGCGCTGGGAGCAAGAAAGAGAAGAATACTTGCGCAGTTTCTGACAGAAGCGGCAGTGCTTACGAGCATAGGCGGAATAATCGGCGTGCTGACGGGCATAGGGCTTTCGCAGATAATAGCGAAGGTAGCGGAAGTGCCTGTGGCGATATCCACGGCATCGATAGTAGTGTCGGTGGTATTTTCAATGGTAGTTGGAATAGTATTTGGACTTATACCGTCCATAAAGGCGGCGAAGCTCAATCCTATCGACGCTTTGAGATATGAGTAATAAACCATACAAAGCAGAGGAAACACCGAGCGAAGCGAGCAAAAGGTCCAGGGGCACGCCC
>CALEJX010000048.1 GCA_937898375.1 uncultured Ruminococcus sp. | reverse complement strand
CGTTGCCGAGAAAAACGGCATGACAGTGAAATATACCTTTACAAAGCATTATTACGGCGTTGATATGCCGCATTTGGCATATTCAGTAAAACGTGAGAAACGGTGATAAAAATGGAACTTGAACAATATAAAAGCAGTGCCTTTGAGATCTTTGACAGGCTTCTCAGCGCAATGAGAAGCCCCGAGGGCTATGTCCACCCTCAGTCCCTTTTGTGCTGTATAGGCTCTCTTGCAGGCTATTCCTGCCAGCAGGACGTGCGGAAGCTTTTTATGACAGAGGGCGTTAAAGAAGAGGACGTTTTCACAGTGTTCACTGATAAGTCGGGGAGAAAGTATTTCTACGGCGATATCATTGACGAAAAGCTGGTGGGAAATAACTACTCAGTGTGGTCTTTTACCGCAGGAGTGCTTCAAAAATATAACGAGCCTTTTACGGACGTGGGGGAAATGCTCCACTACACTGCGGCGAACGCAGGGGGCGCAAATTTTGGCAAAATAAGAAACTGTGCCACCGGTGAAACTGTCCAAAGCTATATAAAGCTTCTTTGGCAGGCGCTTCTGCCTATAGCGCAGAAGTCAGCAGGCAGGGGAGAGCTTCACATAGTTTTCGGACTTTGCATACAAAAAGCCATGATGACCTGCAAAAGCGCAGTTTCGCTTTCAGAGTGTGCAAGAATAATAATGGAAAGCGCTTTGACAGGGGCAAGGGTGGACTTCAAGGACTTGTAAGATAAACAAAATATAAAAAAATAAAGGGAGAAACAGAATATGAAAAAGAACAGAAAAACAGCTATATTGCTTGCGGCAGTGTTGTCGGCAATACTTTGTGCCTGCGGACCCGTTGAGGAAACCGCAGACAGCGTTTTGGAAACAAAAGATACTACCACCACTACGGAAGCGGTATCAGATACGCCTGACAGCATGGAAGAAAGTTCACAGGCGGACGACAGTTCGCAGGCGGAAATGATCCATGACCCTGAGCTTGTTTGTGATCTTAGTGAAATACCATATACGGCAAAATGCACCGTAGAGGGCAATTTTGGTGCAGGAGCAAAGCTTTCTGATTATTATGGCATAAACGCAATGATAAACTCTGACGAACCGCTTCTTAGTATACCTGTGAAGTATACTGACGCTGATTTCGGAGGTGGGGTCATTCGCTTTGAGTTTAGTGACAAAATAAGCAACGATCAGAAAGCCAGTGCGGTTATAATGCAGTTTGACGAGGACAGCACGTTCACGAAACTTGAAAGTTTCGTTGACGAAAATGGCATTTCTGCGAATATCACCACGGGTGGCGTTTACATGGTCATAGACAGTTATGTTTATGATATGTTTAACGGAGAGTCGGTGGATACAGACCGTTATGATGTTGAAAACGGTCTGACCATAGAGCTTTCAGATTTTTCTGCCGCTTTAGATCTGCCTGAGATAGGTGGATTTTCTGCCGCAAAGGCGGAAAAGCAAGAGATAACCACAGACGATTTTGACGGCACAAGAGATGTGAAGATAGTCTATGCAAACCTTATTGACGGCAAAGTGGACGAAAAATATGACGGCTTAAACCTGTCATTGTCTTATTACCAGCGGCTTGACAAGACTACAGTCGATGATATGCTTGATATGTATGCAAAGTCGGCTGATATCATATCTGACGATAATGTTTGGCTTGATTATCGGGGACTTGACCTTGGTAACGGCAAGCGAGGCTGTGTTATTGCGGCTCTGGGTGAGGATCAAAGTGTGAACGTTCAGGGCATATATGAGTTTTCTGACAGCGAATATATACAATATAATGTGATGATACCGCTAAAGTATGTTTCAATGGGAGAAAATATTTTTGATTCAGCTATGAGTTTTCACTATGCAGAATAAACGTATTTATGATGCTTTGCCGGCCTGAGGTCGCCTGCTGTTTTGGACGCTTTTTGAAAAGCTTTTTAATATTTTATATCGGTAAAAATTTAGCGGTATTTACCGCTTTGAAAGGATTTGATTTGATTGAAGATCGAAACACAATGTTTACACGAGGGCTATACGCCTAAAAACGGAGAGCCGAGAGTAGTGCCTATCGTACAAAGCACGACCTACGTCTATGACTCGTCAAAAGAGATAGCTGAGGTCTTTGACGACCCTACCAAGAGCCTGATCTACTCACGTTTTGCAAACCCTACTACAGACGCAGTTGAGAAGAAAATAGCCGCTCTCGAGGGCGGCGCAGCCGCAATGTGTACATCGAGCGGACAGGCTGCCACACTTTGCTCTATCCTGAACATCTGTCAGGCAGGGGACAGCTTTATAGCTTCCACCTCTATTTATGGCGGCACAATAAACCTTTTCAGCATAACAATGAAAAGACTTGGCATAGAGTGTATCTATGTTGACCCTGACGCCACAGACGATGAGATACAGGCGGCTTTCAAGGACAACACAAAGCTTGTTTTCGGCGAAACTATCGCAAACCCTGCGCTGACAGTTTTCGATATCGAGCGTTTTGCAAAGATAGCCCATAAAAACGGCGTACCTCTTATCGTGGATAATACTTTCGCTACCCCATATCTTTGCAGACCTATCCAGTGGGGCGCAGATATCGTTATCCATTCTACATCAAAGTATATGGACGGCCACGCAATTCAGGTGGGCGGCGTTATCGTTGACAGCGGCAAGTTCGATTGGACAGGGGGAAAGTTCCCTTGCATGACCGAGCCTGACGAAAGCTATCACGGCATTGTCTATACCGAGAAATATTCATTCGCACCTTATATCGTAAAAGCAAGAATGCAGCTCATGAGAGATTTCGGCTGTTATCCTGCCGCAAATTCTTCATTCCTGCTCAATCTGGGACTTGAAACTCTCCCTGTAAGAATGAAGCAGTATTGCGAGAATGCGCTCACAGTGGCAAAATTCCTTGAAAGCAATGATAAAGTAGAGTCCGTTGCCTATCCTGGACTTGAAAGCGATAAGTACCATAAGCTTGCCGAAAAGTATCTCCCGCTTGGCACAGCAGGCGTTATCTCATTCGTTATCAAGGGCGGCAGAGATACAGCGGCAAAGTTCATGGACAGCCTTAAACTTGCTTCCAACGAAGTCCACGTTGCCGATATCCGCACTTGTATCCTCCACCCAGCTTCCGCAACACACAGACAGCTTTCAGACGAACAGCTCGTTGCCGCAGGCATAAACGGCGGAATGATAAGACTTTCCGTAGGTCTTGAAAATGTCGAGGATATCATCGACGATCTGAAGCAGGGCTTTGCGGCTATCTAAGATCCACCGAGAGGAGAACAACTTATGGCTTTGGAAAACAAACTTGGTATAACCGACTCTGCGACCCTTGCAAGAACAGAAGAAAAGCTCAGCAAGGAAAAGGCTGTAAAGCTGTTTGAACTTGGCATTTTGGATAAGCAAAAAGCAGGCAGTTTTCAGGCTCTTGCAGAGACACACAAATATCTTTTCGAGGATATCTATGATTTCGCAGGAAAAATAAGGAGTGTGAATATTGCAAAAGGCGGCTTTCGATTTGCCCCTGTTATGTATCTTGAAAGCTCCCTTGAAAATATCGAAAAAATGCCGCAGGGCGACTTTGACAGCATAGTGGAAAAGTATGTTGAAATGAATATTGCTCACTCTTTCAGAGAGGGCAACGGCAGGTCAATGCGCATATGGCTGGATATGATGTTCAGAAAAGAGCTTTCCATGGCGATTGATTGGAGCATGATAGACAAGGAAGATTATCTCCTTGCCATGGAATGAAGCCCCATTCGTGATATTGAAATAAAACATCTGCTGAAAAACGCCCTCACAGCGGATATAAACGACCGAGAGCTGTTTATGAAAGGCATAGACCAAAGCTATTATTACGAGGGTTATAACAGCTACTGCATTGATGACCTGAGATAAAAATATGTTACCTGCCTGTAGGGGCTACCTCAGGTCGCCCGCCTGTTTGCAGACTTTCAGATAAAAATCAAGGACGGATATTTCCCACGAAATACCCGCCCTTTTTGTATGCTTATCCGTTCTCAGGCAGCGTAACAATAAAATTCGTACCCTTTCCGTATTGTGATTCAACCCTGATGTTACCACTGCAAAGCTCAACAATGCGCTTAACAAGGGGTAAACCAAGCCCGTTTCCCTCTGCGGCGTGTGCGCTGTCACCCTGATAAAAACGCTCGAAAATGTGGGATATGGTCTGCTGATCCATGCCAATGCCACGGTCAGTTATCTCCGCTGTTATCACATCACCTTTTTTGAAAAGCTTTACTCTGATAGTGCTGTCCTCAGGAGAGAATTTTATGGCGTTGCCTATTATGTTCACCCACACCTGCGAAAGCATTTCCGCATTGGTGGTGTATTGTATCTCCTGCATATCAATGTCAAAACTTATGTTTTTAGCCGTCCATTGCTTTTCCAGAAGAAGTATGCAGTTTCTTATCTGCTCGTCAAGGGAAAAGCTTGTCTTGTCAGTGATTATCTGCTGATTTTCAAGCTTTGAAAGCATAAGGATATTCGATGAAAGATTGGTCAAACGCTTTGACTCACTGATGATAATGTCAATGTACTCCTGCTTTTTCTCCTCTGAGAGATTTTCTTTTTTCAGTTGTTTCGCAAAGCCTTGGATAGAAACGATAGGAGTTTTGAACTCATGGGAGAAGCTGTTGATAAAATTCTCCCTGAACATCTCGATACCCCCAAGCTCCTGCGCCATTTTGTTGTAGCTTTCTATAAGCTCGTCGACCTCGCCGTTAAAGCCTGTTACCTCTAACCTCTGTGAGAAATCTCCTTTTTCTACTCTGTGCATAGCCTTTTTTACTTCACGCACAGGACCGACTATCTTGCTTGCCACAGCGGCAGAAATGCAAGTGCCTATTATTACCGATACGATAAGCCCCACAATAAGGAAAACGAAAGGCATTTGCAAAGGGGATACAAAATGCAGGCATCTTTTTATGCCCACCATTATAAATCCCGTGAGAAGCCCTGCCCATATCATTATCATAAATACCGCCGAAACTATGCTGGCATTCATGGTGTAATTTCGCCTGCGCTCTGAGCGAAGTGCAGAGATAAGATGTTTTTTCATAGGCTATCCTTTCAGCTTGACCGCCTTGTAGCCAAGCCCTCTCACTGTCACTATCTCAAAATCGTGGTTGTTTTTCAAATGCTCTCTTATGCGGTTTATGTGTACGTCCACAGTGCGCTCGTCAGTGTCCGAGGTCATATCCCAAAGCTCGTCCATGAGCTGACGGCGAGTGAATATCTTGTCGGGATAGGAAAGAAGCTTGTAAAGAAGCATAAACTCTTTCGGCGGAAGCTCCCTTATGCCCTCGGGCGTCTTGATAGTCAGTGCGTCATAGTCGAGGGTGGTGTCGCCCACAGTTATCTTGTGGTCGCTCACTATCTGCGAACGCCGCAAAAGCGCCTGAATACGCAGAAGCATTTCCTCCTCGTCCACAGGCTTCACCATGTAATCGTCTGTACCTTTTATAAAGCCTTGCTTTTTGTCAAAAGCCGTCTCCTTAGCCGTCACCATTAAAATAGGCGTTTGAAACCCAGCCTTGCGTATAGTTTCGCAAAGCTCCAAGCCGTCCATGCGAGGCATCATAACGTCCATTATAATAAGGTCAACGTGCTTTTCGTCCATTATTTCGAGAGCCTCCACACCGTCACGAGCTTCGATAGGCGTGTAGCCGTTGTCGTTAAGCACATCACAGGTCAGCCTGCGAGTGTTGGTGTCGTCCTCCACCACAAGTATGTGAAACATTTTTACCCCTCCGTTCACGTTGCATATAATGTATTGTATCATTATTTTATTAACGGGGTATTAACGATGCCAAGACACATTTAGTTCAAAATTTTATGTTTATCCTGCACAATTTCAGGGGTATTGCCTTGTGCAAACAAATGATTTTATATTTAATTTGGCAACATTTCTGCAATTGTTGCATTT
>CALEJX010000047.1 GCA_937898375.1 uncultured Ruminococcus sp. | reverse complement strand
TCCAGAACGGCTTTGATGCAAAAACACTTTCAGTTGTCCTTGGACACAAAAATGTTGATATCACACTAAACAGGTATATCCACCCCGACAACGCTCATGAAAGGAAACTCATGAACAATATGTCCATGCTTTTCCAAAGTGTGTGATATCGTGTCACTTTCGCAGCTTGAAAATAAAATATAGCGATGATAGGCTGTTTGTGCTTGCTTTCTCAAAAGTAACTATTTTGAGAAATTTATCTGCCCTTACATATAGTTTATCGGTGTTTTGGAGGAATATGGCTGATGAAAAAAGATCATTACAGCGGAAGTCTTACAAGAGAACGTTTTTTGTTCTTGGAGATAAGGCTGGTAGCAGGTCTGATTTTGAAGGGCTCTGAACGCATTGAGATAGCCAATGAAATATATGAAAGCAACCTATTTCAATTCCCAACAGAGCGTATGATAAGGTCCACTGTCAATACCTGTTTTAATAGAATAGACGCTCTTGAGTCTGACGAATTGGTATTTCAGCTGGCAAACGCTTCGACTGATGTGGCTAAGCAGATAAATTTGTATGCCATAATGTGTGAAAACAGTGTTGTTCGTGACTTTATGACATATGTCATAGGCGAAAAGTACCGCTTGCAGGAGTTCAATTTTTCGCCAAAGAATGTGAATGTGTTCTTTATGGAGCTTGCAGAAAAAGTTCCGTCAGTAGGAAAGTGGAGCGAGTCAACGCTGAAGAAGATAAAACAGGTGTTGGTCAAATTTTTGGTTGAGTGTCAGTATCTTGACGATACAAGATCGCATAGACTCAATAATGTTTTTATTTATCCAGAACTTGAAAGCGTGATACGAGCAAAGGGAGATGCAGATGTTCTCCCTGCATTTAATTGTTGGGGTTGAGGTGGATCATGGAAAAGATCATAGAGCAGTTGAGAGAGATAGAGAAAATGTTTTCTGACAAACAGTTTCTCAGTAACGAGGGATTGGCGAATGAAGTCAGTATCCATGTTTTTTGTTATGACCCACATGATGAAATGATAGTAAGGGCTTATTTTGAGGAGCTCGCAAACAGAAAGGACACATCTTATAGGATCATAGAGCGTGATCTATATAAGATATTTCTAGATATTTGTGAGAGCAAGCGTATTCTAAAAAGTATTCCTGCAATGGAGAAAAAGAAGGGCTCTCAGGGACTTTTAAAACAGCTTCTCAAGTCTGTTCCACCTGAAGCTTTTGTGGAAAAAATGAAGTATTTACCCCACAAACATGGGGATATCCTGCTGATAACGGGTGTGGGAAAGGTGTATCCTTTTATGCGTTCACATAACATTCTCGATAATATTCAGCATATATTTTCAGATATCCCTGTGGTTATGCTTTATCCGGGTGATTATAACGGACAGACACTTTCTTTGTTCGGCGAGTTTGGCGATGGAAATTACTATCGTGCTTTTAATATGCTATAAGGAGTATTGACATGATATTAAAAAATATGTATAGATCTGACATAAACCGTGACATCAACGGCGTTATAAAAGTGGCGCAGGACGATGAACGTTCAATGATACAGGAGCTTTCTGAGTATATTATTACCCGTGAGCTGCGCCGACATTTCAACACTTTTTTGGACCATTACAGCCGCTCTATTGAACAGCCTACAGATAAGATAGGTGTGTGGATATCAGGCTTCTTTGGAAGCGGTAAATCTCACTTTCTTAAAATACTTTCATATCTTCTTTCTAATAAGGTGGTCGGCGGAAAAAGCTCTGTGGATTATTTTGCAGACAAGTTTGATGACCCTATGATGTTTGCACAGCTCGAAAACTGCGCAAAAGTTCCGACAGAGACCATACTATTTAATATAGATTCCAAAAGTCCTATCACGAAAGACAAGACAGCTATACTTCGTGTGTTCGCAAAGGTCTTTTATGAGCATCAGGGCTTTTATGGCAACGATCTCAAGGTGGCAAAGCTTGAACAGTTCATAAGCAGATCTGGTAAGAGCGAACAGTTCAGAGAATGTTTTGAGAGGGTAAACGGCGGCTCATGGGAGGAGTCTCGTGATTCATTCGCTTTCTTTGAGGATGATGTAGTGGAGGCAATGTGCGAATCTCTTGACATGAGCGAAACTGCGGCACGGAACTGGTTCAATGGGGAAGAAGAGATAGAGCTGAGTATAGAGTCTCTTGTGGCTGAAATAAAAGCGTATATTGACAGCAAGGGTAAAAACAACAGGCTTATTTTTATGGTCGATGAGGTCGGTCAGTACATAGGCTCTGATTCCGATCTTATGCTCAACCTACAGACTATTGTTGAGGAGATCGGCACTAAATGCGGCGGCAGAGTGTGGGTCATGGTAACAAGTCAGGAGGCTATCGACAGTATAACTAAAATAAGCGGCGATGATTTTTCCAAGATACAAGGCAGATTTGACACCCGACTTAGCCTGTCATCCTCCTCTGTGGACGAGGTCATAAAGAAGCGTATACTTGCAAAAAATGAGCCTGCCGAGCAGTTTCTCAGACAGATGTATGAGAAGAATTGCCAACAACTGAAACACCTTTTTACTTTTGATAAAGATAATGCTTTGCTTGATCTGAAAGGCTATGTAGGCGAGGGAGATTTCATTGAAACTTACCCATTTGTGCCTTATCAGTTTAGACTTATGCAGAATGTTCTTGCAGAGATAAGAAAGCACGGCAATTCGGGGAAGCACCTCTCAGGCGGCGAACGTTCTATGCTCTCAGGTTTTCAAGAGGTCGCTAAAGCTATACAGGATAAGGACGAGTATGCGGTTGCACCGTTTTATCTTTTCTATGACACTGTGCATACTTTCCTTGAAAGCTCTATCCGCCGTGTCATCGACCGCTGTCAGTTGGCGGCGGACAATCATGACGGTATCGAACAGTATGACGTAAATATTCTTAAGCTATTGTATCTTGTACGTTATGTTAATGATATAAAGTCAAACGTTGATAATATAAGCGTTCTTATGGCTGATGATATAAGGACCGACAAGGTGTCAACTAGGTTGGAGATACAGCGTTCTCTTGACAGGCTGGTTTCTCAAAACTATGTTTCCCGCAATGGAGATGCATATACTTTTCTTACTGATGACGAGCAGGATATTGCCCGTGAGATAAAAAATACACCTGTGGACACCGCTGATATAACAAAGGCTATATCAGATATAATCTTCGGTAAGCTCTTTGTAAGCAAAAAGTTTAAATATGGGAAATACGATTTTTCATTTGATCAGCGCATTGATGAAATGGTGATAGGGCAGTTAAACGGCGGAATGGCTCTGCACTTTATCACAGCGGCTTCTGAAATATACAGCCCTGATGATTCGACATTTCTGATGAGATCTGCAAGCGACAATGAAGTAATGGTAGTGCTTGCTGAAAGTCAGCCTTACTTCAATGAGCTTGAAGCGTCAATGAAGATACGCCGATATGTAAAGAGCAAGAACGTTGCACAGCTTCCAGAGGTCATACAGAGCATTATAAGAGACAGGCTCGTACAGGCTTCAGACCATGAAAAGCGTGCGGAAGAGCTTATCATGGCGGCAATTTCTGAGGGCAGGGTATATGTTGCAGGTGACAAGCTTACGCTAAAGGTGTCTTCTGTCAAGGAGCGTATTGAGCGTGCGCTGACTATCCTTGTGGAGAATGTTTATACGAAGCTTGGATATATAAAAGAAAATTATGACAGCGACGCAGACATAGTGAAGATATTGACAGGCAGTGAACAGACAGCTATGGCTGATGTTGGTTTTCCAAACGAGGAAGCTATGAAGGAGCTTATTCAATATCTGAATATACAGAAAATGAAGCAGCTACCAACATCTATGGCGGATATACAACGCAGATATCAGGCTGTTCCGTATGGCTGGCGTGAAGTGGATATTGCGGCGATAACTGCTCAGCTTATCGCTTCACACAAGCTTATTCTTAAACACAGCGGCGCTGTTATTGCACAAAATGATAAAAAAGTACCTGACTATCTGCGCAGACGCACCGAGGTGGATAAGTCTATCGTTTCGTTTAGGGTCGCTCCGCCGATGGGGCTTATCAGCAGTGCAAGAAAGTTCCTCAGCGAATATTTTGACCGAACTTTAGGTGCTGTACCTGATGATGAGGACGGCATTGTAGATTTTATTATAGAGCAATTTGAAGCTGAGCAGAATGAAATGGAGAAGCTTCTTGAAAAAGAATACTCTGTGTCATTATATCCTGGGGAAGGCGTGATAGACAAAAGCATAAGGCTGTGTGGAGAACTGTTGGGACAGAAAAATGACAGTATTGCTCTGCTTAAAAAGCTTGTGGATATGCAGGAGGAGCTTTTTGACGCTCAGGACGATATGTCAAGGGTAAGGACTTTTTTCAAGACACAGAGGACGATATTTGACGACGCTGTGAAGCTTGTAAATTCTCTCGAGGAGGAGAAGGAATATTTTCAGGGTGAGGACAATGTTCT
Organism: uncultured Ruminococcus sp.; assembly: GCA_937898375.1. Classification (GTDB taxonomy): domain Bacteria; phylum Bacillota; class Clostridia; order Oscillospirales; family Ruminococcaceae; genus Hominimerdicola. The sequence continues at coordinate 13,910 of CALEJX010000047.1, read as the reverse complement.
TTCGGCAATGGCAGAGATAAAAGATATTGTCGCAATGTCTGCACCTTATAGCAGGATAAGAGAGCTCCCAGAGCTTGTTCGGAAAATCAGAGAAGTATATGACAGGCTTCTTTCGGAAAAACGTGAGGAGATATTGGACGAGATACAGGCAGCTATGGCAGAGATACATCAGACGGCTGATGAAAAGCAGCACGATATCGTGCAGAGGGCTGACGAGGCGCTTGGGGATAAAAAGACAGCAGCCCAAAATGCGGATAGGCTCACAAATCTTGACGCAATGAAGATACAGATAGGCAACATACGCAGACAGTATATGCAAAAGCTGATAGTTTCAGAAAAGCCTGAGTTAAACGCTGTTACGATAAATCGAAGCTCAGTTTGCCACACTATGAAGCTAAAGAGCGAGGCTGATATCGATGAATACGTTGCAGAGATAAAAATGGCTCTTATGGAAAAACTCAAGGGTCATGATGAGCTGCATATAATATGAGGTGTGATATGAATAAAACTGCTATAAAAAATTTTGCTGTTGCGGCGAGAGTTATGCTTATAAATGCTGTAACGCAGTGCGCATTTGAATATGAGGTCACCAAGGACGGGAAGAATGACCCTGCGCAGGATACTGTAAACGGCAGGTCGCTCACTGCAGAGGAAAAGAGTCAGCGTGGACAGCTTATCGCAAGGATAGGCACAAATGGCTTTGAACAGACCATGGAGGAAGCGGCGTATACATGGTTCAACAGATTTATCGCTTTGAGATTTATGGAAGTAAACAACTATCTGCCGTCACACACGAGGATATTCTCTGACGAGAGCGGAGCTTTCAAGCCGGAGGTGTTATCAAATGCCGTTGATTTGAATATAGAAGGGCTTGATAGAGAGCGTGTGCTGGATATGCTCGAAAAGCAGGAGAACGAACAGCTATACAAGTACATAATCATAACACAGTGCAACGCTCTGAACTCCGGTCTGCCTGAGATGTTTGAGCAGATAGGCGGCTGGACGGAGCTTTTGTTTCCGAAAAATCTGCTCCATGATGACAGCGTTATTGCAAAAATGGTGACGGAGATACCCGAAGAGGATTGGACGGAGCAGGTGCAGATAATAGGTTGGATGTATCAGTATTACAACACTGAGCCTAAGGACAAGGTGTTTGCGGATATGAAAAAGAACATCAAGATATCTGCGGCGGCGATACCTGCGGCAACTCAGCTTTTTACACCTGATTGGATAGTGCGTTACATGGTGGAAAACTCCCTTGGCAGGCTGTGGGCAGAGGGTCACGGAAAGCCGGCAGGCGCAGAGTGGAAATATTATCTTGAAGAAGCTGAACAGGAAGAAGCTGTCAAGGCTGAGCTTGAAAAGATAAGAAGCGAATACAAGGACTTAAAGCCTGAGGACATAAAGATAATAGACCCTTGCATGGGAAGCGGACATATTCTTGTTTACGCCTTTGATGTGCTTATGCAGATATATGTTTCCTGCGGTTGGTTTGAACGTGATGCGGCTGTGTCTATATTAAAGCACAATCTTTATGGACTTGACATTGACCGCCGTGCTTATCAGCTTGCATATTTTGCCGTTATGATGAAAGCACGTCAGTATAACAGGAGCATTATAAAGGGTGATAAGGAGAATGGCAACGTTCAGCCTAACCTTGCGAATTTTGCAGACACAATGGGTGTTGACAGCAGCTTTCTCAGCGGCAAGATACTTGAATTTGTTCAGCAGTTCAAGTATGCCGACACATATGGCTCCCTTATGGAGGTCACAGCGCCAGCAGGCATTGATGATGCCGTATCGGTTTCTTCTCTGCCACTTGGCATAAAGTCATATCAGCTTGAAATGATGATGAAGATATACAAGATACTTTCGCAGAAGTATGATGTCGTGGTGACAAATCCGCCTTATATGGGCGGCTCGGGAATGAATGAACGGCTTTCCGCTTTTGTTAAGGAGAAGTTTCCTGACGGGAAGTCTGATCTGTTTGCCTGCTTTATAGAGAAAGCATATGATTTGGCTAAAACAGGAGGATTTACATCGCTCATTACAATGGAGAGCTGGATGTTTCTTTCAAGTTTTGAAAAATTGCGTTGTAAAATTAATAATACTAAAACCATTATAAATATGGTTCATATGCCTTATTTAGGAAAAGGTGGCACTAGCCTTGGTATTAATTTTGGTACTGCTGCTGTTATAACTAAGAATTGTAGAGTTGCTAATTATAATGCACAATATGAATACACGGTTTATTATGAAACGGATGATGAGGGTGTACCATTGGTCTTCCCAACAATAAATAATCGTTGGAAAACAGCCAAGCAAGAAAACTTCTCCAAAATTCCTGGCTCGCCTGTGGCTTATTGGGTTAGTGAGAATTTTATTAGGGCGTTTGAGAAGGGAGAAAAAATCGAAAATACGTTCAGAGCTGTTGTTAAAGGTATATTTACTGGTGATAATAATAAATTTCTTAGATTATGGACAGAGTTAAATAAATCGAGTATCAATAATGGTTGGAAGTTATATAGTAAAGGTGGGGAATATCGTAAATGGTATGGTAATATAAACCATGCTGTTAATTGGAAAAATGATGCATTGGATCTTAAAAGTTTTTCTGGGGCGGGATTGGGAGCTTCAAAATATTTTGGAAATGATACAATCGTTTGGTCTAAAATAACATCATATAAAACAAGTTTTAGAAAAAATGAATCCTATATTTATTTTGATGATGCAAGTCCAGCTTTGGTGTATAATTACAATGGAGATGAATTATATTATCTTGGATTATTAAACAGTGTAGTTATAGAATTTATTCTTTCAATATTGAATCCAACATTGAACATGCAAACAAAAGACATTAAATATCTTCCAATAATTTATTTATCAGAATATACGCTATTAGTTAATAGAATTGTCCAAGAAAATATAACCCTCAGCAAAACCGACTGGGACAGCTTTGAAACAAGTTGGGACTTTGAAAAACACCCTTTATTAAATGGTGAAAAGACCATAGAAAAAGCCTTTGAAAAGTGGTCGGCAGAATGTGATAGCCGCTTTCAGAAATTAAAGGCGAATGAAGAAGAATTAAACCGCATTTTTATAGATATATACGGCTTGCAGGACGAGCTTTCCCCAGAGGTGGAGGATAAGGACGTGACCGTGCGCAGGGCAGACCTACAGCGTGAGATAAAAAGCCTTATAAGCTATGCAGTGGGCTGCTTTTTCGGAAGATATTCCGTTGACAGCGACGGACTTTGCTATGCAGGCGGCGAGTGGGACGCAGGTAAATACAAGACCATTATCCCTGACAAAGACAACGTTATCCCTATTTGTGATGATAATTACTTTGAGGACGATCTCACAGCCCTTGTGATAAATTTTGTCAGAAAGGTCTACGGCGAGGACACACTTGAAGAAAATCTGAAATTTATAGCCGACGCTCTTGCCTGCAAAGGCTCTACGCCCCGTGAGGTCATAAGAAACTATCTTCTCACAGGCTTCTATGCAGACCACTGCAAGATATATCAGAAAAGACCTATATACTGGCTTTTCAGCTCAGGTAAGAAAAACGGTTTCAAGGCGCTTGTGTATATGCACCGCTGGGAAAAGACAACTGTCGCCACTGTTCGCACCGATTATGTTCACGAGCTTCAGGAGCGATACGAAACACAGCTTTCTGTGCTTGATAATGAGATAGAGTCTGCACAGCCTGCGGAGCGTGCAAAGCTGAAAAAACGTCAGGAGAAGTTCAATGCACAGCTTACAGAGATAAACGCATATGAAGAAAAGGTACATCACCTTGCGGATAGAATGATAGATATAGATCTTGACGACGGCGTTAAGGTCAACTATGCAAAGTTTGCAGATATATTGGAGAAGATCAAATAATGAGAATAGAAAAAATAAACAGCTCCCTGAGAGAAAAATTCGCACAGCCGCTAAAAGATTATTACAAGCGCAGGATAGTTTTCTGGTATGACGAGGAGCGTGAATTCGAGCATATGCTGGAGGATATTGACCTGCCGCCTGATGTGAAGGTTCTGATAATCGAGGAAAATAACATATTTGAAGCAAAAATGCTTCTTTGTGAAACTGACACGGAATCCGATTACCTTGTGTATTATCCCTTTGCGGTGAGGTATGAGAACAATTGGCTGAGAGATATCCAGCTTTACAGTGAGGATTTTCGTGCAGACTTTACTTCAATTCTCATGGACCAGCTTCATATCCCACAGACCTTTAAGCTCCGCAATGCTATGAAGCATTATCTAAAGTTTTTTGACAACAAAGAACGTCGTGAAAAGTTCGTGGCACTTGGCACAAACTATGAAAATGCAGGACAGCTCCATATAGATATAATGGCAGTGCTTTCAGGCGCAAAGAATAATACTGTCCATGGCGTTTTGCAAACTGTTCTGTGCGATGCTCTTTATAGTGACGAAGAACGTGCCATGTCGCAGATAGAGAAGTTCGGCAATGTGCAGGCGTTTTGGGATATGGCGGCGAAATACACAGGTTATGTTGACGATAAGCCAAGCCTTTCTGATCTTGCCGTGCATATCTTGCTGACAGCGTTTTCTTCCATTGGAGCAGACATTGCGCTGTCGGGTCTGGAGCAGTACATCACCAGCGAAAATCAGATTGCCTGCTATGCTTTTATAGACGAGTGGAACAGCACGTTAGAAAGTGAAAAGCTTTTTGATCTTGCTTCTGATGTGGCTGAGAAATTCGGGCTTGCGGCAAGGCTCGATAAACTTGATACAGATGTCTTGCTGAAAAATGACAGTTTGCCTTGTGTAGATGAAGTGATCATAGCAAGGTTTATGAAAGAGATAGGTGAGAACATTGTCAAGGTAGACGATATCCTGGAGATAACCGAGAGCCGCCGCACTTCAAAATGGTATAGCAGATATGAGTATCTCTACGATGGGCTTTACTATATGGCAAAGATGCAGGCTTTCTATTATGAGCATATCTCAGGCTTCCATTACGGCATATACAGCGAGCTTTGGAACGAATACAGCGGCGGTCTTTATCTTATGGATACATACTACAGACGGCTTCATATTGCTTTCCGAAAAAGGCTAGTAAGCACAGCGGGCGTTCTTGATGATCTTTTCAAGACTGCTGTTGATAATGCCGAAAAATTGTATGTTGGTTGGTATCTGTCAGAGCTGAACGGGCAGTGGTGCAAGCTTATAAATGGGCAATTTGGCGATACGTTTGCGCTTGCGGATATTGCACAGCAATCACGGTTCTATAAAAACATAGCCGAACCTATCACAAATGAAAGCGGACGTGTTTTTGTTATCATTTCGGACGCTTTGCGCTATGAGGTGGCGGCAGAGCTTTCTGAGAAGCTTATAAGAGAAACTAACGGCACAGCGAAAATATCAGCGGTGCAGTCGGTATTTCCGAGCGTTACAAAGCTTGGAATGGCGGCATTGCTTCCTAATGATGAACTCTCTATAGACAGCAAAATGAGGGTGCTTTGTGACGGAGAGCCGACAGAAAGCACAGAGAGCCGTGACAGGATTCTAAAAAAATATTGTGCAGACAACTGTGCTGTGACATATGAAACTCTTATTGCAATGAATCAATCTCAGCGTAGAGAGCTTGTAAGCGGAGCTAAGGTCGTGTATATCTATCATAATAGGATAGACGCCACAGGTGATAAGGTCAACACAGAAAAACAGGTCTTTGAGGCTTGCAGCGAAGCGGCAGAGGAGATCAAAAATCTTGTGAGAATGATAACAAACTCTATGAGCGGCTCAAATATCATTATCACAGCAGATCATGGCTTTCTCTATTCCTATGGCATAATAAAAGAAAGCGAAAAAGCAGATTCGGATATGGTAAAAGGAAATATTATTGAGAGCGGAAGAAGATATTTCATTGCAGACAAAAACAGCAGTTCTGATGTTCTTATGAAGATACCGATGAGAAACTATAACGAAGAGCTGGCGGGTTTTACACCCTATGAGAACATTCGCATAAAAAAGCAGGGTGGAGGTATGAATTACGTTCATGGTGGAATATCTCTACAGGAATGTTGTGTGCCTGTTATAACGTTCAAGAACTTTCGTGCAGGCTCTAAGCACTTTGTTGATATTAAAAAAGTCAAGCTCAAGCTTATAAGCACAACAAGAAAGATAAGCAATAACATTTTTGCACTTGACTTTATGCAGACTGAGCCCGTTGGCGGAAAAAGTGTGCCTGCGGTCTATGAGATATATTTCTGTGATAGACTTTCAAACTGTGTGAGCGATGTTCAGACTCTTACAGCAGATAAGTCAGGAGAACCGCAAGATAGAGTTTCAAAGATAAAGTTTACTCTAAAAAATATAGAATTTGACAGTGATGCTTTTTATTATCTTAATATAGTTGACAAGGAGAGCGGCGAGATAATCGAACACACCGAATTTTCTATAAAGATCGCGTTCGCCAACGATTTTGATTTTTGAATATGAAAATGAGAAGATCTATATAGTTTGATGCTTCAAGGAAATATATAACAGGAGGAAATGGTATGGATCAGTTTGATAAAAAGGTGATAGAAGCTTTTCCAGGAAAAGCTGTCCGCAAGGATCTTACATCGCTTATGAAAAAAGGAGCTAACGTTCCTACATATGTTCTTGAATATTTGCTTGGGATGTACTGTGCTACCGATGATGAAGAAACGGTAAAAATGGGACTTGAGAAGATAAAGAGGATACTTAGCGAAAACTATGTCCGTCCCGATCAGAGTGATTATGTCAAGTCAAAGATAAAGGAAAAAGGTCAGTATACTGTCATAGATAAGGTAACTGTCAGACTTGATGAAAAAGAGGATAAGTATGTGGCAAGTTTTACAAACCTTTCTCTGAAAGATTTTGAGGTAAGCTCAGATCTTGTGGTGCATAATGAAAAGCTGCTTGTGGGCGGGATATGGTGCATTGTGAGAATAGAGTATGTGGGTCTTGAAAAAGAAAATGATGAGGACGAATACGAGGAGGATATTTTTGACGGCAACAAAAAGAAGCAGCGCAAACAGCAGAAAAAGAAAAGGTCAAAATTTGAGTCGCCTTTTTCTATTGCGGCGCTAAAGCCGATACAAATGGCTAATCTTGACCTTGATGAGATTATGGCCGCAAGAAAGCAATTCACAAAGGATGAGTGGGTAACGCTTCTTCTGCGTTCAGCAGGCTATGAGCCAGATGAACTTAACGAAAAGCAGAAGCTCCACTATCTTCTGAGATTTGTACCATTTATCCAGAAAAACTATAATCTTGTGGAGCTTGGTCCTCGTGGAACAGGAAAATCTCACGCCTACAGTGAGCTTTCTCCATATTCTATACTTATGAGCAGTGGTCACACAACTGTTTCAAATATGTTCTATAACATGGCTTCACACCGTGTTGGACTTGTGGGGAATTGGGATTGCATTGCCTTTGACGAGGTAGGCGGCATTACGAACACCTCAGGGGACATGGTGCAGATAATGAAAAACTATATGGCTAACGGAAGCTTTGCAAGGGGCAGTGATTCTATAAGCAGTGACGCTTCCATTGCTTTTGAGGGAAACACCTTCAGAAGTGTTGAGGATATGCTTCGCACGACAAATCTGTTTGAGCCTTTTCCAGAGGGCTTTAACAATGACTCGGCCTTCTTTGACCGTATACACGCTTATCTGCCAGGTTGGGAAACGCCAAAGCTTCGTGCGGCGCTTTTTACTTCAAGATATGGCTTGATATCAGATTGCTTTTCTGAATTTTGTCATGCTATGAGAAAATTTGATTACACAAATTCATTTGGCGAGTATTTTGAACTTAACGCCAATTTCAACACACGTGATGACACGGCTGTAAGAAGAACTTTTTCAGGCCTTGCAAAGCTAATTTATCCTGATGAGGTGATGAGCAAGGCGGAGATAAGAGAGCTTCTCGAATATGCAATAGAGGGCAGACGTAGGGTCAAGGAACAGCTTAGAAAAATGAATCCTGCTGAGTTCAGTGACGTTGGACTTGGATATATCGACATTGACACAGGCGAGGAGAAAATAGTTCCTCTTCCTGAGGTGTCAGAAGAAAAGCTCATATCAAATTCATTTGAAAAACCTGGATATGTTTATGCGGTGGGTCGCTCTCTTTATAACAGAGTTGGCATTTATCGTCTTGAAAACAAGCTTATCCATGGCGGAACAGGCACGTTGAGTTTTAGGAATATCGAGGGACTTTCTGGAGGCACAAGAAGCGTCAGAAGTGTTAAGGACAGCATAACAGCGGCGTTCAATTATTTCGGTGAAACTGCACGAAGCCTTGTTTCAGAGTCATATGAAAAATATGATTACAGTATGTATTTCAACGATATGCAAAACTGCAATGTAAGTGACGAGGTTTCAGTGGCAGAAGTAGTGGGTCTGTTTTCTGCGATAACGGGACGTTCGGTCGCTCCGTCACTTGTTATATGCGGAAAGGTGGTAATGTCAGGCGAGACTATGCCTGTTGTGCTTATGCTTGATGAGATAATCGTAGCGGCTGCAAATGCTGGGGCGAAGAAGATACTTCTGCCTGAAAACAGCATGGGCAGCTATGAAGCACTTCCTGATAAACTGAAAAGTGAAATAAAAGCGCAGTTTTATTCTACTCCTCTTGAAGCCGCAAAGATCGCATTGGGAGTTGAGCTTTGATGAAAGAATATAAGTGCATAAGCTGTGGTGCGGTGAAACAAGACAACAAACGGTGTACCTGTCCCATATGTGGGAGCATGATGTATGAACTGCCAAATGAGCGGAGAACCGTTCTGCACAGTGAGGTAGCGAACTTTGTGAAAAGCGTTATAGATCAGAATGTAGATGTTAATGTTCTTAGCTTTGGAAAGCTAAAATCTGATACCAAACGTTTTCCTGATTTCAAAAAGATAAGACATCATGTCACAAAGGCTGATAAAACAGAACTGTTTTGTGAAAGACTTGAAAACAGCGCAGATCAGATGTACCGCTATTTTCATGAGACTTTTTGCAAAACATACGTTTCAAACTGCGATCAATTGGTGGCATTGTCTGACAATACAGCGGACAGGTTAAAAAATATTCTTGATGCGTTGGGGTTGCAGTTTGAACCAGATCAGGCGGTTTTTCCTGCAATAAGCGTAAGCTATACTGAACGGGCTGATAATGAGCTTATAGGAGAAGCTGATGAACTGTTGAAAAGAGTTAAAGAGCTTTCAGAAAAAATATATGGCTTTGTTCGTGTAAACAATATCTATGGCAGGGTATATGATATAGACGTCAAGGTCGGTGCTTTGAAGAATATCCCGAATAATAAGGCTGAATGGGCGGCTATTATCTCGGACAAGAAATTTGCTTGCGATAAGGTGCTTGAAAAGAAATATGTGGTTGACCTTTTTGACGACGGCACAAAAGAACTTAGATCTATGCTAAAGGTAGTATGGGACGCAATATATGTTTTGTTGAAAGCACCGATAAAGGAAAAAACATATATCTATAGGCTTGAAAACTTTGCCGATAAAATGAATGATGAAGCCTGTTCAAAAAAGCTAAAGGAGCTGTACCTTGAACGCTTCGATGTTGCTATTAAAGCTATAAACTCTGCTGACTTTCTCATTGATAAAAGCGATGAAGAACTTTTTGTGCTTTATAATAAAATGCTGGAGCTTGATGTCGACCACTATATGACAGGGCAAAAAAGCTTACAAATGTCAGGTGTTTACGAGCGCAGACTTAACAGCCTGATCGGTCTTGAAAGTGTAAAGAATAGCATCAGGAAAATAAAGGCGTATGCGCTTATCAATAAGGACAGTAAAAAGTTTAATCTGCATATGTGTTTTCTTGGCAATCCCGGTACTGGCAAGACAGAGGTCGCAAGAATTATTGCAGGAATACTTCATGAGAATGGCTTGCTGCCCACAAGCAGGGTAATAGAAACAGACAGAAGTGGACTTGTAGCAGGATATGTTGGACAGACGGCTTTAAAAACTTCTGAAAAGATAGAAGAAGCTATGGGAGGAGTTTTGTTTATTGACGAAGCTTACTCATTGATAAAATCAGAGACCAGCGAAGACTATGGACATGAAGCGGTCGCAACACTGCTCAAAGCAATGGAGGATAGCTGTGGCAAGCTGTGTGTTATTTTTGCAGGGTATAAAAATCAGATGACAGAAATGATGACGGCAAATCCAGGGCTTATGTCAAGGATACAGTTCACTATCGATTTTCCTAATTATGATCGCAGCGAACTGGGACAGATAACAAAGCTTATGGCAGATAATAGAGGTTATAAAATAAGCGAAGCGGCTGTAAACAGAGTGCTTGATATTACTGACTACAAGCGTAAAGAGCCAAACTTTGCAAATGCAAGAGAAGTAAGAAATATAGTTGAGCAGGTGATAATGTGTCAAAATCTTCGGTGTATGGATATCAGCGATAAGACCATAGAGGTAACTGATGTTGACACATACATAAAGGACAACAATATAAATTTAGTGGCTGTGGGAACAGGTGCGGACAAAAAGATACTCACCGCTGAGGAAAGGCTGGAAGCGTTGGTAGGACTTCATTCTGTCAAGCGTATGGTAAAAAAGATAAGGGCATATGCAAAGCGCAATAAAAATGATCCAGATCTTGATCTCCATATGTGTTTTTGCGGAGATCCTGGCACGGGAAAAACAGAAGTCGCAAGGATATTATCTGGGATTTTATATGAAGCAGGCGTTTTGCCCGAAGCAAAGCTTATTGAGACCGACTCTCAGGGACTTATAAGCAAATATGTAGGTGATACTGCAAACAAGACCCTTGCCAAAATAAAAGATTCAATGGGCGGGGTGTTGTTTATTGATGAAGCCTACAGCTTAATGCAAGGCGGCGAAAATGGCTATGGTGATGAAGCGATAGCTGTTTTACTCAAACAAATGGAAGATAACAGAGGAAAGTTCTGCGTGATATTTGCTGGATATAAGGATAAAATGGACTTGCTTTTGTCTACAAATCCAGGGTTGAGATCAAGAATACAATTTACATTAGATTTCCCAGATTATTCGAGAAAAGAGCTTTCTGAGATAGCCTTGAAAATACTTAAGAAGAAAAAATATGAGATAGATAATAACGCTCTTGAATTGCTTCTTAACATAACAGAATATTACAGAACAAGACCAAATTTCGCCAATGCACGAACTGTGAGAAATATTCTTGAGCAGGTGATTATGGATCAAAACCTGCGAACGGGGGATAATGATAAGGACAACAGGATAGTTACATTAGATGTGCAGGACTATATTGATGATGAAAACATAGATTTGAATAGTGTGGCAGGGCAGAGACGGAGGATAGGGTTTTGAATGATGTGGACATTTGGTAACATTCTAAAAGCCATGGTGGGTAATGCCCGCCACGGCGAGTTATTACAATTCTATTATTATACGATTTTTCTCAGCGGTAACAAAAAAATCACGTCCCTCAAAAGAAAGGCGTGATTTGGTGCAGGGGCACGCCCAACATTGTAAAATCGACAACAAAACATATTGAGCGGTGCAAAATTACGGCAATAAAAAAGCCATGGCGGGAGATGCCGTCACGGCGAGTGACTGGTCGAGGTGACGGGACTTGAACCCACGGCCTCTGCGTCCCGAACGCAGCGCTCTACCAAACTGAGCCACACCTCGAAATATCACTGTAATATTATATCACACACTATCCCCGTTGTCAAGACATTTTGCCCATTTTCTACCGCTTTTCCATTTCCACCACCACAATGCAAATTATTTTCTAATTGTAACTTATTTTCATTGACATATGCCATGCTTTTGTACTATTATTATATATATGAGTATGTTCGTTTGAATATTTTTGTATGAGGTGATGAAATTGATAAATGTGAAGAAAAGAATGCTAAGCATTGTCCTGTCAGGTGCGCTGGCTGTGTCAACAGCCGTTTCAGCAGGCACAGTTAGTACATTCGCCGCCGCTCAGTGTGTGGCGTATTCAGGATCCAATGTGAACGCTCAGAATTATTCACAGTGGTCTACTACTGTGAAATCTTACCTGACAGTGTGCGATAACGGCAATTATATGCGTGTACAGGCTGGCGCTGTCGAGGGCAAGCTCCTTGTGGAGTATTATAGTCCTGACTTCGAGCCGCTCTCTACTAAGCTTATCGATAACGAACTGCCTGTTTTCGGCGCTTTCTATGACTCAGGTGATAACTACTACGTCCTGAGCGGTCAGGAAAACCCAAACCAGAACGACTCCCTCGAGGTCTTTCGTATCACAGAGTACGATAAGAATTGGAATAAAATAAAGTCCTGCGGTCTTTATGGCGCTAATACTACAGTTCCATTCGACGCAGGCTCAGCGAGAATGACCCATAGCGGCGACCACTTGCTCATCAGAACTTGCCATGAGATGTATAAATCAAGCGACGGCAATAATCATCAATCTAACGTTACCATTGAAGTCGATATGCCGTCAATGACTATCACAGACTCCTACACAGGCATTATGAACGTGCAGTATGGCTATGTGAGCCACTCTTTCAATCAGTTTATCAAAACTGACGGCACTCATATCGTTGCCCTCGACCATGGCGACGCTAACCCACGTTCTGCTGTCCTTGTGAAATATAAGTCTGATTTTACTACAGGCAAGTTCTTCCCAAGCTATTCTGAAAAAGGCGGCAATATTGACATTGTGTCTTACCCTGAATATACCGCCGGTCACTATAACTACACAGGTGCTGCTATAGGCGGCTTTGATGTATCGTCATCAAGCTATATCGTGGCGCAGAGTACAGTTGACCTTGATTATATCAATACGTCAAAAACTCGAAACGTCTATGTTTCCGCAGTTTCAAAGGACCTTTCCACAAATAAGCTCAATAAGATAACCTCCTATGCTGAGGGCACAGACTCAGCTTCTGTTCCACAGCTTGTGAAGATAAACGATAACAGCTTTCTGCTTCTGTGGGCTAGAGATACAAAGGTAAGCTGTGTTAAGCTAAACGCTGACGGCACTGTAAACGGCAGTATCCACACCTTTGACGGCAGCCTTTCAGATTGCCAGCCTGTTATCAAAAACGGCAGGGCAGTTTGGTATGTTTACAATAACAATAATGTTACTTTCAACTCCCTTAACCTCTCAAATCTTGACGATATCAAGACAGTTGACGTTAAGACAGGTCATGACTACGAAACTAAATTTGCATCAGCTTCAGACGGCACTGTAACGCAGACTTGTAAGGTCTGCGGCTATGTAAATAAGTTCACAGTTCCGACCTCTACCACTGTTTATTGGCGTACAGATACTTCAGCTACGACCTTTTCAAGCGGATTGAGCAAAACACAGTTCAGCGTGGGTGACAGCATTGACTTCTGGCTTTATGATGATACAGATTACACTGTTGAATTTTCTGATCGCAGTATGGTAAGCGTACAGAAGCTTGAAAACTATTCAAGTGATATCAGACGTATCACATTCAAAAACGGCGGTTCGCTCACTGTAAAAATTTATCCTACATACAATCCGTCTATAGCAAAGACATATAAATTCACCTGCGGCTGCACAAGCCACACATATGGTGACGCTGTTATCACAAAACAGCCGACTTGCACATCAGAGGGTACAAAGACAAAGACTTGCACAAAGTGCAATGCAACAGTTACAGAGACTATAGCAAAGACTTCGCACAAGTATACAAACACAGTTGTTGCACCTACCTGCACAACTGACGGATATACGCTCCACAAATGTTCAGTTTGCGGCAGTTCCTACAAAGATAATACGACCAAGGCAACAGGTCACAGCTACGGTACAGCCGTTGTAACAAAACAGCCAACTTGCACAGCTGAGGGTACGGCTACAAAAACTTGCACAAAGTGCAATGCGACAGTTACAGAGAATCTTCCTGCAAAGGGACACA
>CALEJX010000046.1 GCA_937898375.1 uncultured Ruminococcus sp. | reverse complement strand
CGTTTTGTCACAATACTTCGATGACCGTCATAGTCCAGCTCACCGTTTGCTTTCATTTTCTGCATATAGCGGCTGACGGTAGCTGTAGATAGCCCTACGCCGTTTGATATTTCCCTTACGCTTGGGGATGAGCCGTTATTTACCGCATAATCGTCTATAAAGGCTATGATCCTTTTAAAATACTCCGCATTCTTGTGCTGCATTTTTATGCGCCTCTTTCTAACTGTAACGTTCGTTTCGGTTATGTATATATTATAACGCCTTTGAATTTTGATGTCAATAGCAAAAAAACGAGGTGCACAATTACTTATGCACCTCAAACACACTTTCTCCCATTTGCACAAATTGGTCAACTGCTTCTTGTGGAAATTGTATACATATTTTTCCCTGATACTGGAACACCCACGCATAGAATGTAGGACTCAGCTCAATTTTTACTTTTACAGTGAAGAATTGTTTATCGGCTTTATTTGTTTCTATATCATCGCCGAACTTATCTATTATTGCTTTCATATGTTTGTTTTTGCATTTCAGAGTCACAGTCATGGGTTCTCCGCTGAACATTTTAAAGGTCTGAGCAATAAAATCTTTCAGCACAAAGTCCTTCGGACAGGGTATTGCAATGCTTTCCGTAAGTGATATATCCGCTATTCTGTCTATTCGGAAAACCGTTATGTCCTTATGCTTTTCACAGTAACCTACAAGATAGTACCTGTCGTCGTTCCACACGGCAGCATAAGGGCTGACCGTATATGTATATCCATTATGTTTTAAAACCTTTTCCCTTTTTTCGTTATATTCATAATACTGAAAACGGATTTTTCTGCACTGCGTAATGGCTGTGTTAATTGTATCGGCAAAATATATGCTTTTATTATCCGCTTTATTTTCGCTCGGCTGCTGAATTATGTTTTTAATCTCGTCCTTTTGATAAACGCTTAGCTGAGAAAACAGCTTGTCTATAAGCTCTGAGGACTTTTCCTCCGAGATGAACTGTGCTGCATTTACAGCGTCGCAGAGCATTTTTATCTCTGCGGATTCCAGTCCTCTGCTGCCGATAAAATACTTATTCTGTGTGCTTTTATCGCAGGTAATATCATAGCCTGCATCTCTTAACTTCCTGATGTCTGCAGGAATCGTATTTCTGTGAGCTGATATGCCTTGTTCTGCAAGCTTTTCAATAAGCTGATTTGTTGTCAGCTTGTGATTTTCGTCTGTTTGTTTGATAAGGATTTGGAGCAATGCCAGAAGCTTATTCATACGTCACCTCAAAATTATCCCATAAATATCGTCAATCATTACTCTTTTTCTGCTGACAAACACTATTATATCAGCGTAGAGATTATCTTTTTCATTATTACTTTACATATTTTATCGTTCCATTTGTGTTTGTCAAGCAGAAAGTGCATAAAAGGGGCTCGAAAAAGTGCATAG
>CALEJX010000045.1 GCA_937898375.1 uncultured Ruminococcus sp. | reverse complement strand
CCTGAAATGACCAAGTGTCCAAGAAAAATCCCTTGCAAAAAATCACTTTGGGAAATATTACTGTTGCAATTTTCTATAATATAGTGTATAATTATTGTACGGTGGTTAAAAGTGCAAAAAAGTGGTGATGAGTGCTTCAAATGTGGCATTTCACTGCCAAACTCGGTCAAGGGAGGTGAACGGCTTGCAGGCGTGCTTGCTTAAAGGTACTTACAATCAGACTATGGACGCTAAGGGAAGAATGACTTTTCCTACTAAGCTCAGAGAGCTTATCGGCGAGCGGTTCATTGTAACTAAAGGTATAGACGGCTGTTTGTTCGTTTATTCCCTTGAGGATTTCGAGAAAAGAGCCGAGAAAATTAGAAGTCTGCCTATGGCTAAGGCGAGAGCTTTACAGCGAAGCTTTATGGCGTGGGCGTGCGAGGTAGAGCCTGACAAGCAGGGCAGGATACTTGTTCCGCAGTCGCTGAGAGAGGTGGCAGGGCTTGAAAAAGAGATCGTTGTGGCTGGCGTATCTGACAGATGTGAGATATGGGATAAAAAGCGCTGGGACGATTTCAACAGCAGCATTGATGATAACGAGCTTATGGAAGCTCTGGAGGGACTTGATTTTTAATGGAATTTAACCACGTTCCCGTACTGCTCGATGAGTGTTTGGAGGGTTTGAACATTCGGCCTGACGGCATTTACTGCGACGGCACTGCCGGAGGAGCAGGACATTCGAGAGAGATCGCTAAAAGGCTTGACGGCGAAAAGGGCGGCAGGCTTGTGGCTATAGACAGAGATCCCGAGGCGGTGAAAACTGCTTCTGAGCGGTTGGCAGGGTATCCTGCGACTGTTGTGAGAGGGAATTACTCTGAGATAGATGAGATATTTGAGAGGCTCGGCATAAGCGGTGCTGACGGAATTCTTATGGACTTGGGCGTTTCCTCTTATCAGCTTGACAATGCGGAGAGAGGGTTTTCCTATCACAATGACGCACCTCTTGACATGAGAATGTCAGGGGAGGGGCTTTCCGCCAAGGACGTTGTGAACGGATATGATTATCAGAGCCTTGCGAGGATAATTTTTGAGTACGGCGAAGAAAAGTTTTCAAGAAGCATTGCTTCTAAGATAGTGAAATACAGAGAACAAAAACCGATAGAGACGACCATGGAGCTTGCCGAGATAATAAAAAGTGCAGTTCCGCAGAAAGCAAGGCGTGAAAAAAATCCTTGCAAAAAGACTTTTCAGGCTATCAGGATAGAGGTAAACAAGGAGCTTGAACATTTAAATATCGCTCTTGACAAGGCATTCGATCGTCTTAATGTGGGCGGCAGGCTTTGCATAATCACTTTCCACTCGCTGGAGGACAGATTGGTGAAGCAGAGATTTCAGAGCTTCTGCAAGGGCTGTATATGTCCGCCTGATTTTCCGCAGTGCATATGCGGAAGAACGCCTAGGGGAAAGCTTGTGAACAGAAAGCCTATAGAGGCTGGCGAAAAGGAGCTTGCGGAGAACAATAGGAGCCGCAGTGCGAAGCTCAGGGTGATCGAGAAGATCAAGGACTAAGCAAAATTTGTGTGAAAATGGGAATGTGTAAATAACGGGCTTACCCGTGGATCGTGAGAGGTGTTTTACCACAATGGCAAAGGTACATAACTTGGCATTTGACTACAGTGCCTATGACAACGCTGAAGAGGCGGAGGCTCAGAGAGCCATAAAATATAAGAAAAATCCTGCACTAAAGCAGAAAACTATATCAGTAGTGGCTGTGGTGGGTATTTGCCTGCTGGTGGCTGTTGTTCTTGGAGCAATGATATACGGCAGGGTAGAGATATCGAGCCTGTGTTCAGAGCAGACCAAGCAGGAAGAACAGCTTGCTCAGCTTCAGGGCGAGAACGTAAGCTTGCAGTCAGAGCTTGCTCAAAAGACCAATATGTCAAAGGTCGAGGAGTATGCTGAGAATGAGCTGGGACTTAAAAAGCTTGATAAATCTCAGATAGAGTATGTAACTGTAGAGTCTGATTCAGTGGCAAAGGTGGTAAAGGCTGAGGACGACAATGTGTTCGTTAAGATAAAACACTGGTTCAGCTCTGTTCTGGAATATATCGGGGCTTAGTGAATAAAATAACTATGGGGAAAGTTAGGGACAAGATATTTGTGCTTAGCTTTCTTGTTCTATTAATTTGTATGTGTGAAAATACGATATTTGCCGCATTGTGCTAGATTATTGAAAATTTTGTATGTGCGGCGATATCCTGAGAGGAGATATTTATGACCGACAGACCAAGTGCCAGAATGAAACAACGTCTGAATATTTGGCTGAGCCTGCCTGTGGCGGCGATACTTATATATACGGTTGCGACGATATTTTCGGTGTCCATAAAGGACGGCAAGAAGTGGCAGTCTCTTGCGAACGCTCAGCAGCTCAAAAGCACGGCTGTTTCAGCGTCAAGAGGTACTATTTACGATTCAAACGGAACTGTGCTTTCTCAGAGCGCAACGGTCTACACTGTTTATGCAGACCCTCTTATGCTCAAAGAAAAGCTTGATGATAATGACAAGAAGATAGAGGAGCTTAAAGGATATATAGCCAAGGAGAGCGACGCTTCCAAAAAGGCTACATATCAGAAAAGACTTGACGCAACAAAGTCAGGAGACGAATGTCTTGACGAGCTTGTGGAGTTTTTGGCGCTCAATCTTGAAATAGATACTAACACAGTGAGGGAAAAGCTCACTAAGACGGATACGCAGTACATCGTGCTGAAAAAGGAAGTGGAAAAGACCGTTTCCACGGCTATCGAGGATAAGCTCACGGAGCTTGGCATAGACGGCGTAAGGTGCGACCCTACCACAAGGCGGCTTTATCCGCAGAACACGCTTGCTTCTGTTGTGCTTGGTCACACGGACTATGAGGGCAACGGCATATATGGTCTTGAAGCTTACTATGACGATTATCTCAGCGGTATTGACGGCAGGATAATCACTGCAAAGGCAAGCGACGGAACTGAGATACCATACAGATACAAGCAGAGCTATGACGCTCAGGACGGCGATGATCTTAATCTGAATATTGACGCTAATATTCAGTATATACTCGAAAAAGAGCTTGCAAAGGCGGTGGAGGAAAATCAGCCTACTGACAGAGCCTGCGGTATCATAATGAATCCTAAGACAGGTCAGATATACGCAATGGCGACTTCTGACCCTTATGACCCTAACGAGCCTGCGGCTATCTCTGATGAAAAGACGGCGGCGGAGCTTGCGGGGCTTGATGAAAATTCCGACGAGTACAAGGAGAAACAGCTTGACGCATGGTCGCTTCAGTGGAAGAACAAGGCGGTTTCTGAAACTTATAACCCTGGTTCTGTATTCAAGGTGATAACAGGTGCTTCGGCTCTGGAGGAGAAAGCTATCACTCTTAATGATACTTTCGGCTGCGGCACTCAGATACAGGTGGAGGACACGACTTTCCACTGCTGGTCAACTACCGACCACGGCTCGCAAAATCTTGCGCAGGCAATGCTCAACTCATGTAACCCTGTGTTCATTCAGATAGGCATGAAGCTTGGTTCGGAGAAGTTCTGTCAGTATTACAATGCGTTCGGCTTCAATGAGCTGACAGGTATCGACCTTCCTGCGGAGTCAAATTCTATCAGTATGCCCCTTAGCAACATGGGTCCTGTTCAGCTTGCTTCATCATCGTTCGGTCAGACCAATAAGGTAACGCCGATACAGATGATAACAGCTTACTCTGCGGCTATAAACGGCGGTTATCTTGTTACGCCGCAGGTTGTGAACAGCATAACAGACCAGAACGGCAATATCGTAAAGAAAATGGACACTGTTGTAAGACGTCAGGTCATTTCTGAGGACACCTCCGCTTCTATGAGAGAGATACTCGAGGGCGTTGTTGAGGGTCAGCCTGGTTCTAACTGCTATATAAAGGGATATAAGATAGGCGGTAAGTCGGGTACTTCACAGAAAATGGACGAGGACTCAACAGGTCAGACTTATGTTTCTTCATACTGTGCATTTGCTCCTGCTGACGATCCTGAGATAGTAACGCTCGTAATGGTAGACCACCCCACAGGGGAGAAATTCTACGGAAGCCAAGTGGCAGCGCCTATATGCGTAAACGTTCTTACAGACGTTCTGCCTTATGTGGGAATTTTCCCTGAGTATGACGAAAGCGAGCTTGCTGACTTGCAGGTATCAGTACCTAGCGTTCAATATTACACTGTTGAGGAAGCCAAAAAGACTCTTGAAGATCTTGGTCTTGAGGTCAAGGTCAAGGGCGAGGGAGACACTGTTGTTAAGCAGACGCCTGTTGCCGCAAAGATAGAGCAGGGCGGCTCAGTTGTGCTTTATACAGACGCAAACACCAAGGAGGAGACCGTTACAGTGCCTGAGCTTCAGGGACTTACAAAGGAGCAGGCAAAGGCTACTTTGGATATGTACGGACTTAATCTGACGGCGGAAGGCTCCGGCTATGAGGAGGAGGGCGCAGTTGCACAGTCTGATCAGAGCGTGGGAGCAGGACAGAGCGTTCCGATGGGAACGGCTGTGTCGGTAACATTTGCAGTGACCTCGGTAGGCTCACAGTAAGAAACCATGATAAGGAATGATAATTATGAAACTATATGATATCATAAAGGGCGTTGCGAAAACTTCTCTGCCTGATATGGAGATAAGCGACGTCACAAGCGACACAAGAAAGGCTGTCAAGGCAGGCTCGATGTTCGTGTGCATAAAGGGAAAGACTTTTGACGGACATGACGCCGCAGAGGACATGATAGAAAAGGGCTGTGCAGTGGTAGTCTGCGAAAGAGATCTGGGGCTTGACTGCCAGATAATCGTGGAGAACACAAGAGAGGCTTTCCCTCTGCTGTGTGCGGCATTTTTCGGTCACCCAGAAAAGGAGCTTACTCTTATCGGTGTAACAGGCACCAACGGCAAGACAACTATCACAACTGTTATAAAGAAAGTGCTTTCTTCATTCGGCTGTAAAGTGGGTCTTATAGGCACTTGTCAGAACGAGATAGGCGACGATGTTTATCCTACTGCAAGAACAACTCCTGAGCCTTATGACCTTTATGAGCTTTTTAGAAAAATGGCTGACGAGAAGTGCGACTATGTTGTTATGGAAGCTTCCTCGCAGGGCTTGGAGCAGAAAAGACTTTCAGGCTGTCATTACAAGGTGGGAATCTTCACTAACCTTACGCAGGATCATCTTGACGTTCATGGTACGATGGAAAATTACTATAAGGCTAAGAAGATACTTTTCACTATATCTGACAACGCTATCATCAATATAGACGATGAATACGGCAGAAGATATCTCAAAGAGATAAGCTGTCCTGCGAAAACTTATTCATGCTGTACGCAGGCTGATTTCAGGGCAGAGGATATTCTGCTTTCAGCAAGCGGTGTAAAGTATGTTTTCACTGACGGAAAGATAAAGCACAATGTTTCATTCAATATGCCTGGACTTTTCAATGTTTCAAACTCGCTGGCTGTTATAGCCTGCTGTGAGACCCTTGGATTTGACGTTGACAAGACTATCAGAGCGTTGGGCACTATGCAGGGCGTAAGAGGAAGAGCGGAGATAGTTCCGACAGGCAGGGATTTCACTGTTATCTGCGACTATGCTCACACTCCTGACGCACTTGTGAACGTGCTTTCGGCTATAAAGAACAGCGCAAGCGGCAAGGTAAAATGCCTTTTCGGCTGCGGCGGAAACAGGGACGCTTCAAAGAGAAGTCTTATGGCTGCGGCTGCGGCGGACAATGCTGATTTTCTTATTGTCACTTCCGATAACCCGAGAAATGAAGATCCGCAGGATATCATAAATGATGTTCTGGTAGGACTAAAGGGCAAGACAACGCCTTACATAACTATCGTTGACAGGCGTGAGGCTATCCACTGGGCTATACATCATGCTGAAAAGGACGATATAATCGTGCTGGCTGGTAAAGGTCATGAGGATTATCAGATACTTGCAGGCGGCGTGAAGATACATTTTGACGAGAGAGAAGTCGTTGCGGACGCTCTTAAAGAGCTTGAGGCTGAGGGCAGATAAGAGATAATTCTCAGAGAAAATATGTAGGGGCGAACAGTGTTCCCCCGCTATTCGGCAATATATGAAAGGTGGGCTGTTGAGGACGCCAGCCCCTACAACTAATGTTTTGCATGTCATCAGAGATATATTTATAAGATAAGGGAAAGGAGATACCGCAGTTTCTTCGGCGGATAAGAATTAAAATGGAAAAATTAAGCTTACAGGAGATCATTTCGGCTGTTCATGGCAGTTATGGTTATCCTGCGGACACGGAGATAAATGATATCTCCACTGACACGAGAACTATAAAGCCCGGTTCGCTTTTTATTGCGCTGAAGGGCGAGAATTTTGACGGCCACAACTTCGCCGCAAAGGCTATGGAGCTTGGTGCGGAGGCTGTTGTTACGGAAAGACCTGTGGAGGGTGCAAGATGTATAATCGTTGACTCTACTGCAAGGGCACTTTTGGATATCGCAGGGTATTACAGGTCGAAATTTGATGTTAAGGTAGTCGGCGTAACAGGAAGCGTGGGAAAGACAACCACTAAGGATATGATAGCCCTTGTTGTGGCGCAGAAATACAAGACTTTAAAAACTCAGGGAAACCACAACAACGAGATAGGTATGCCCCAGACGCTTTTCGGTCTTGACAGCAGCTATGAAGCGGCTGTTATCGAAATGGGTATGTCGCATCAGGGCGAGATATCAAGAATGTCAATGTGCTGTCAGCCTGATGTGGCTGTTATAACGAATATCGGCATTTCACATATTGAAAATCTCGGCACGCAGGAGAACATTCTCAAGGCAAAGCTTGAGATACTTGACGGTGCGGCTTATGACGCTCCCCTGATACTTTGCCGTGATGATAAATTGCTTGCAGGGGTGCAGTTACATTCTGACAGAAAGGTTTACTACTATTCTGTATCAAAGAAAGACTGCGACGTTTATGCAAGCGGTGTTAAGACCGCTGACAACAGCATAACATTTACTATAAACTATGAGGGCGGAAAGATAGCCGCCAAGATAAACTGCTTGGGCGAGCATAATGTAAAGAACGCTCTTGCGGCGTTCTGCGTGGGCCTTGCGCTTGATATACCTCCTGAGGATATCGTAAAGGGCATTGCTCAGTTCAAGCCTGAGGGATTAAGACAGAATGTTACCGTCATTGACGGAGTTACATATATAGTTGACTGCTACAACGCTGCGCCTGATTCAATGAAAGCGAGCCTTTCTGTGCTTTCACAGGCACAGGCAGAGGGCAAGCGCATTTGCGTGCTTGCAGATATGCTGGAGCTTGGCAAGAACTCAAAGACTTATCACAAAAACGTGGGAGAGTATGTTGCGGCTTCAAAGGCTGACCTGCTTTACTGCTTCGGCGAGGACTCAAAGTGCTATATAGAGGGCGCCGAGAAAAAGGGCTTCGCAAAGGAAAATTGCAGGCACTTTGACAGCAGAGAGGATCTTGCGGCGGCTTTGAAAGAGGTTGTTGCAAAGGGCGACGCTGTGCTTTTCAAGGGAAGTAGAGGAATGAAGCTTGAAGAAGTGTTCAATGCGCTGACAAAATGAGTTGGAGCGTGCAGGCGGTGATACTGGGGTGTGAAATGGCGCTGGGATATGTTCTTGGCAGGGTGTTCATACCATATTTCCGCAGGATAAAAACAGGCAAATTCGATTTTTATATAGGCGACAGGTTCGCAAAAGACGGCTCTGAGCCGAAATTCGGCGGGGTTGTCATAATGCTCTGCGTTATATTCGGCATTGTTACGGGAGTCATATTTTACGACTCGCAGGCGGTGCTTAGCTTTGAGAGCGGAGAGTTTTCAAGGCGTGTGTTTATCGCTTTAGGCGGAGTTTTGATGTTTACTGCTATCGGGCTTTCAGAGGATCATGTCAAGGAGAAAAAGCTCGGCATAGGCATGAAGCCTTTTTACAAGATATGTATGGAGTATCTTATATGTCTTGGGGTATGCGTGGGGCTTAGATACTGCGGAGGAGTGCAGACGGCTGTGCTTATGCCTTTTCATTTGGGCTATGTGCAGTTTGGCAGGCTTTTTTATCCGCTTTTTCCGCTGTTTATGACAGTGGGGATAAACATGGTGAAGATACACGATTGCGCAGGCGGTAAGACCGACACGGGTGCTGACGGGCTGTGCGCTGTCACGGCTTTGATATTTTCGGCAGGGCTATCAAGTGGTCTTGCGGCAGGGGCAGGCTCTGACGCCGCTCAGCTTTTTGCTGTTTGCACAATGGGTGCGGCAGGAGGGTTTCTCTTTTGGGGGTGCAGTCCTGCGAAGCTTTATTTAGGCGAGTCGGGTGCGCTGGCGCTTGGGGGTCTTATGACTATGGCGGTTCTGCTCTCGGGAGAGTATTTCGTTTTTCTTCTTGCAGGGGCGGCGGTCATAGTTGACGGGATATGTGCGCTTTTGCAGTATTTGGTTTTTAAGGTAAGGAAAAAGCTGCTTATAAAAGGTTACACGCTTCATGAGCATTTTCAGAAAAAAGGTCACGGAGATTATGCTGTGATCGGGATATTCGCTGTGATATCTGCGGCAGGAGCTGCGGCGGCGATAGCATTTTTGGTATATTCGGGAAAGATATTGATATAGAGATTACGTTGGGAGGTTGTTTGTTTGGCTATAAGAGGTCCTAGACGTGAACGTGACGGAAGCATAGTTTATGACAGTCATGTTCCGCTTAAACAACCTGTGGCACAGGCAAAAAGAAAGAAGCATAGATTTAGATTTATACTTGCGGAGATAGACAAGCCGTTTTTTATTCTTGTAATGGTACTGCTGGTATTCGGGCTTCTGATGATGTTCTCTGCAAGCTATGCCTGGGGACTTAGCGAGCAGAATGACGGATACTATTACTTGAAGAGCCAGCTTCAAGCGGCAGGGCTTGGACTTCTTTTGATGTTTGTGGCAAGCTATACGGATTATCACTTTTTTCAGAACACAAAGGTAGCTTATCTGGCATTCATTGCAACTTATCTTCTTACATTGTATACGGCGTTTTTTGGAATAGACGTTGCAGGCGCAAAGCGTTGGCTGCAAATAGGTCCTGTAGGTTTTCAGCCGTCGGAGCTTTTGAAGGTAACGTTCATTATTATTTTCGCATACATAATGTCGGTGAATTATCCTAAGTTCAAGGATTGGAAATACTGCGTTATACCATTTACTGTGATAATGGGTGCGGTGGCGCTGGTGCTTGTTCTTCAAAGGCATATGTCGGCTGTTATGCTGGTGGGTATCATTGGCGTGTCGATGATGTTCATAAGCGGTATGCCGAAAAAAACTTTTTGGAAGTTTATCGGCGTGTGCGCTGTTTTCGGAGTGCTGTTACTTGTATACAAAATGGCGTCAGGCTCGGGATTTTCTTACATATCCGAGCGTATACAGAGCTGGAAGAACCCTGAGTCAGACCCTAGCGGAACGACATTCCAGACCTATGAGTCGCTGTTGTCTATAGGTTCGGGCGGTTGGTTTGGTCTTGGCTTCGGCGAGTCAAGGCAGAAATATTACCTCCCTGAGTCGCAAAACGACTTTGTTTTCGCTATCATCTGCGAGGAGCTTGGCTTTGTGGGTGCAATGGTAGTGGTACTATTGTTTGTGCTTTTTATAATCAGAGGTTTCTATATCGCTTCGAGGAGCAAGGACCGTTTTGGTATGCTTCTTGCGGCAGGTATAACGATACAGATAGGCTCGCAGGCGCTTTTCAACATTATGGTTGCCTGCAACGCTTTCCCTAACACGGGTATCTCACTGCCGTTTTTCAGCTATGGCGGTACTGCGCTGATGATACAGCTTGCAGAAATGGGGATCATGCTGAACGTTTCACGACAGTGCATCAAAAAAAAGTAAAGAGGTATTAGTTCTATGCTCAGAGTTCTACTTGCAGGCGGCGGCACGGCAGGTCACGTAAACCCTGCCCTTGCCATTGCAGAGATCATAAAAAAACATTATCCTGACGCTGAGATAAGTTTTGCGGGAAATCCTGAAAAGCTTGAGGCAAGGCTCGTGCCTGCGGCAGGATATAAGTTCTATCCTATAAAGATAGAGGGTTTTCAGAGAAAGCCTAATTGGGCAAATCTCAAAAGAAATATCCATGCGGCAGGCTGCCTTGCAAAGTCGGGAAGCACTGCAAAGAGGATAATAAAGGAAGCTAGACCTGACCTTGTTATAGGAACAGGCGGATATGTTTCAGGTCCTATCGTTAGAAAAGCCGCTAAAATGGGCATAAAGACGGCTATACACGAGCAGAACGCTTTTCCGGGCGTGACAAACAAGATACTTGCAAAGTCTGCGGACGTTGTTATGCTCACTGTGAAAGAGGCTGAAAAGTATATGCCTGAAAATGCCAAGACGGTGGTGACAGGTCTGCCTGTAAGGGGAGCTTTCAACACCATGTCAAAGGCGGAGGCTAAAAAACAGCTTGGCTTTGATGAGAACGAG
>CALEJX010000044.1 GCA_937898375.1 uncultured Ruminococcus sp. | reverse complement strand
TCAGCAGCTTCATGGGCTTTCTCTTTACCTTTTTCAAGCATATTTCCTGCTTTGTGTTTAAGTTCATCAAAATCAAAAGACATAACGTTTCCTCCTGTCTGAAATTTTCGGTTTATACCTTATTATAATATATAGTGTATGGACTAGGCGGGCGAACGCTGTACGCCCCTACATATTGACAATAAGCTTTTCGATATCTTTTGCTGTGGGCGGATAAAGTGCGATAGGGAATTTTTCCACCGCCGCACCTGCCACAGCACAGGCGGTTTTCACCAATGTATCGTCATCAAGACCTTTATAAAGCCCATACACAGCGCCCGCCTTAAAGCTGTCGCCTGCGCCAAGGGTTGACACTACGTCAACGTCAAATGCAGGGCATATCTTTGGCACAGCGCTCTTTCTGCCATACATCGCACCCATTTCGCCAAGTGTGAATATCACAAGCCCATCTGTATTATCTGTATAAAGTCTGAAAAGCTCATCATAGCTTTCATCTGGATAATATTCATCAAGGTGCTGATGAGATATGCAATTTACTGCACAGTGCTTATGGATATAGCTGTCATAGGCACAATCTATGGTAACATATTTCTTGTCGTGCTTAACACAAAGTTGAGCTATATCATCACCAAAATAAGGGTCAGCCGCAACACAGGCTGAATTTTTCACTGACTCCTCCGAGGGCTGTTCATAAAAAGGCTTCGGACGTGAATAAAGCTTATCCCATTCGCCAAAACAGGTACGAGTATTTTTATCTATGATAACATAGTCGGTCACGCCTTCAAAATCCTCTGTTACAAGCTCCGAAAGGTCAGCGGTCTTATCTGCAAAATAATCCTTTATAAGCTTTTCATTGCCGCTTCCAAGGTGAGTACCGCCAAGCTTTACAGGCAGGTTCAAGCTGCAAAGGACAGCCGCCGCTGTTCCAGTTTCGCCGCCAACAAGGTGATATTTTTCCTTTATCTCTGCCGTACCGTCAGCCTTTGGAAAATCGCCGTCAAGCATAAACGAACAGGTGGAAATTATCTGCCCATACATATAAACATAATTCTCACTATATTTCATGTGAACACCATACCTCGTTATAGCAGAGCTATTTCTGCCAAATTGCAGTTGAGCCGCATGGAAGAACTCCGCCTGTGGCTTCAACCGGTAGACCTATCTCATCTGCTGTGACGTTTCCGCCGAACTTTGTACCGAGGACATCTCTCAGGATATATGCCATAACTGAGGGCGAAAGTCCTGTGGTATAGCT
>CALEJX010000043.1 GCA_937898375.1 uncultured Ruminococcus sp. | reverse complement strand
CTGAGCAGATATATCGTGCCTGCAAGGGCTTTTACATTAACCATTGGCTTCATTTTGATTGTGACGATATGCTCACCCGTGACTATTCACTCCCATATGATACGATTTTTTCCCTGTCAGATGCGGCGAAAACTGAGGATATCCTATCCACCATAAGCAGGCTCAGCCTGTCGGAAAGCGGCAGGCGTGAAGATTATATCGAGCTTATGCTCAGAATGCTGCTCATCAGGCTGGGGGAGGAATATTCTCTCAGCAGGAGCGGTCAGCCGCCAAGAAAACGCAGTCACTATGCTGACGCATTGGAGCGGCTCAGGGCTGACATCTACAGCTCACCCTCCGGAAGCAGGAACATTGCCGACATGGCGAAAACTCTCAGCGTAAGCCCCTCCCACTTTCAGTATCTTTACACTTCACGCTTCGGTGTGAGCTGTTATGAGGATATCCTCTGTGCAAGAATGAAAAACGCAGAATACTATCTTCTCAGCACTGACATGACAGTGAAAAACATTGCCGCCGTGTGCGGATATGAAAATGACGTGCATTTCATGCGGCAGTTCAAGCGCAGATACAACATGACCCCCTCACAGTTCAGGCTGAAAAACAAGAAATAGGCATATGCAAAAAGCGGACGAAAAAACTCGTCCGCTTTTTATTTTCAATCTTCTATCTCGTCTTGATCTTCAATGACGACAGGGTGACCGTCCTCGGTCATTATCATATCCCCTGCTTGGCACTGGACAGCCGTCTGCTCGGCGGTGATATCATTGGGTTTGAGCTTAAATCTTATTGCCTGCTTGCAGTTTTCTATCTCAACATATGTATGCTTTCCTCCTGACTCTCCGTCCAGCGTCCAAGGAACTTCGTTCACGCTTGTGAATGTTACCCTCGAGGTCTTGAAAGTAACAAAATGCTTTTCATTTAGCTTGTTGAGCACGGCTTCATTTATGGTATTGCTCAGCTCGATAGCGTTCTTAGGGGTCTTTACCAAAACTACCTCGAAAAGTCCGTCATCAAAGCACACACCTGATGCGATAAGCTTTCTCATTCCGCCAACTGAGATAGTGTTTGAGATGAGACCAAGTATAAAGCTGCCCTCTATTACTTCGCCGTCATGCTCAACTCTCATCTGCTGACCCGTTATCTTTGAAAGCCTTTTTATGCCCTCTGCCAC
>CALEJX010000042.1 GCA_937898375.1 uncultured Ruminococcus sp. | reverse complement strand
CCGCTTTTGATTTATTCTTTTATTAAGCATTCAGCTCGGTATAGCTGTACCATTCCTCATTTCTCACTTAATGCGCTCCACAATATACTCCTCTCCGCTCACCGCTCTATGTAAAGCGTCCAGCAGTCCTTCTTCCTGCCAAGTGAGATTAGTTCTATCAAACACTCCGCCGTCGTCCCACAAGAACGCCGGTATCCCCACGTCATGTGTAAGCTTCGTAAAGTACTCGTCAAAGAACACTCTATCTACCTCGTCATTGCCCTTACAGTTTCCATACTCTCCCACAATAACAGGTATGCCGTTATCCACAAATGTAGTTTTAAGCTTATTCACGTTATTGACCATTGTTTTTATCTCAGGCTCAGTTCCCCAATTATACTGATTTGTGCAAACGCAGAACTCCCAAGGCGTATAATAATGCACCGATACTATGCACCTATTTTCAGGGTCGTCAGGCATTTTGAAAAGCTTTGAGCAAGTCTTTTCCACGTCCGTCCAATAGCCTGCTATCAAAAGATGCCTTTTCGGATTATTTCCGCCCTGCTTTCTTATAAGGTCAACAAAGTCCTGATTTATCTTGTTGAGCAGTTCGTAAGCCTGATTTGTGCCCATATCGTCAAAGCCCACCTCGTTCATTGATTCGAAAATAAGCTTATCAGAATAGTTCTCAAACCTCTTTGCTATCTGCGTCCATATCTTGTTATACTTTTCCGAAAACTTTTCGTAATCCTCCTCGGCTTCCGTTCTTATCCATGCGCCGAAATCAGGATCTCCGCCGCCGTCATGATGAACGTTTATGATAACATAGAAATCTCTGTCATAAGCGTAGTCCACAACTTCTTCAACTCTGTTCATCCAGTCCTCGTCTATGGTGTAATCGTCAGACAGGTGGTCACGCCATGTGATAGGTATTCTCACTGCGTTGAAGCCGTCCTTTTTCAGCTGGTCGAAAATTTCGGGGGTAGTTTTCACATTTCCCCACAGGGTCTCGTCAACTTTCTCAGAATTTTCGTCCACCTTGCCGTCTCCGTCACGGTCGGCGTTGCACACGTCAAGTGAGTTGCCCAAATTCCAGCACAAATTCATTTCTTTCACAAGGTCCATAGAAGAAATGTCACGCATTTCGCCTTTTTCCGTAACGTGAGAGCTTCCGCCCTTTTCAGCCTTTGAGGAGCTGTCTGTATTTTCGCAGGAAGCGAACATTCCTGCCGCCATTACAACGGCAGAAGCCGCCGCAAATATTCTTTTCATTTTTATCATAGATATCACCTTTCCGCCGCCTGCCATACAGATTCAGATTTTCATATAAAATCAAAGGCACAAAACTATTTTGCACCTCTGTATCTCTACACAAACCATTATAGCACCAAAATATAAATAAAATGAAAATGAACGGGGGATAAATTCTTTATTTGCGTATTTATTCAAATTCTTGTATACACTCACAAATCACAGCTTTCCAATTTGTACATAACGCCACATAAATCCACGCAAAAACAAAGGCAGACGGCTTTTCACAGCAAGCCGTTTACACAGCCGCTAATGGAAAAAGCACATCTGCCTTATTAATATTTTAACCTCTTGCTAAAATTCTTAAAATCTACTCAGTATAGCCGAACGCAAGCACTTCGCCGTGCTTGTCCTCGTCACCAGCTGCCATTGAGATCTCAACAGTGTAGTCGGTATCCTCTGGCATCATGGCTATATTCTGTATCTGAGCATTTCCCCAACCTGACGGACTTATGGTATCGTAGTCGCTTTCGTCATAAACCTCTCCGTCCGCTGTTACCTTAACATGAAGCTTGCCATACTCCCCCTGCTTCACTTCTTTGTATATCATGTAAAGGAACTTTTTGCCCTTGAACTCAAATACGATAGGGCTGTTGTCACCGGTGTTGTCATAAGTCCAGCCCTTTGTGAAGCTTGCAATGTCCGAGCCTTCTTTCCAACTGCCAAGACTTGTTGGCGTAAGGCTGTCGCCCTCATACATATGAGCGTCAACCTCTCGTGGAGAGAAAACAGTGTCTGTCGGCATAACATAATCGCCCTCAGGCGCAACGTCCATAACAGTGTCAAAATAGTAGTCTATCATTGAAGCCACAAGCTTGTGACCCTCAGTGTTAGGGTGCGACTGATCGTCGGAGAAATCTTTCCAAGTCATTCTGTTGTTTGCGAAAAGATATCTCAGTGCGTCACAGTATGAAATCATCGGCAGGTGATAAAACTCGCCTATCTGCTTCATATAGTCCTGAGCTGAGTGGTCATTTTCCGCCACCGAGAACAGCAGAACAGGCGTGATATTCTTCTGCAAAAGCGTTCTCACTATTGACTCGTAAGCGTTCTGATAGTCAGCCACCGTGCCGTCATTTACCGCAAATTCGATAAAGCATATGTCAGGCTCATAAGCCAGCACATCTCTGTCAAGCCTGAGTATTCCAAGCTTTGACGGCGTACCGCTAAGACCTGCGTTCACATACGAAACGTTATCCCCCGTGCCGAACTTCTCGGCAAAATAATCAAAAGTGAGCTTAGCATAACAGCCGTCTGCACCTGCGGATATACCCTCAGTGATAGAGCCGCCAAGATACGCCACCGTCACCTTTTCTCCTGACTGCGCTTTCTTTATAACATTCTGCATCATAGAAGTGTTGCCATATGACACCATAGCCTTGTCATACATAGCCTGAGTCCACTCCTCGTCAGTTTCAGGCATTTTCTCAGCCTGCGAGCTTGAAGCTTCCGCCTTGCTTTCAGCCTTTGAGCTGTCCGCACTATTTCCACAGCCTGCAAAAGTCGCTCCGCACATGGCAGCGCTCACAAGTACCGCCAGCAATTTCTTTGTATCCATTATATGTACCTTTCTAGTCTATGATAAACGAAATCGGTTTCATACCGCATATAACACAAAAAGTACGGACAAAGCCGTACTTTTTGGTCATATCAATATGATAAAAATTCTTATTAGTTAAGAACTGCCTTCTCAGTTTCCTTATCGAAGATATGGATTCTGTTAGGATCGATAGCAACCTTGAGCTCATCCTGTGGACGAACATCAGAACGAGGTGAAACTCTAGCTGTGAGCTGGATACCCTCGCAGTTGAGATACAGATATGTCTCAGCACCCATCATTTCAGTTACTTCAACAGTTGTGTTGATAACGCCTGTTGTAGCCTGAGCAAGGAATACAGGCTCGTCATGGATACACTCTGGACGAACACCAAGAACAACTTCCTGATCAACCAGTGGCTCGAGAACTTCAGGATCAACCTTAGACTCTGGAACTGCTACCTGATACTTAACGCCTCTTGTTGTCTTTGTATCCTCAGAACCGAATTCAACAACATACTTGCCGTCTACCTTGAGAAGCTTAGCGTCGATGAAGTTCATCTGTGGTGAACCAATGAATCCTGCAACGAACTGGTTTACTGGATCGTTGTAAAGATTTGTTGGTGTGTCGATCTGCTGGATGTAACCGTCCTTCATAACTACGATACGGTCACCCATTGTCATAGCCTCTGTCTGGTCATGAGTTACGTAGATGAATGTAGTACCAAGCTTCTTGTGGAGCTTAGAGATCTCAGTTCTCATCTGTGCTCTCAGTTTAGCGTCGAGGTTTGAAAGAGGCTCGTCAAGAAGGAATACCTGTGGCTCACGAACGATAGCTCTACCGAGGGCTACACGCTGTCTCTGACCACCGGAGAGAGCCTTTGGCTTTCTGTCAAGAAGGTGAGCGATGTCAAGTATTCTTGCAGCTTCCTCAACCTTTCTTGCGATCTCGTCCTTTGGTACCTTTCTGAGCTTCAGACCGAATGCCATGTTCTCAAATACTGTCATGTGAGGATACAGAGCGTAGTTCTGGAATACCATTGCGATATCTCTATCCTTAGGAGCGATGTCGTTTACAAGTCTGTCGCCGATGTAAAGCTCGCCTTCGCTGATCTCTTCAAGACCTGCGATCATTCTAAGTGTTGTAGACTTACCGCAGCCAGAAGGACCTACGAGGATGATGAACTCCTTATCCTTGATCTCAATGTTGAAGTCTGAAACAGCGATAACGCCGCCTGCGTACTTCTTATAAATTTCCCTTAATGATACACTTGCCATTAAAAAAGGACCTCCCTATTTGAATTTTACTAATATCCTAATTAGCTATGCTATTATCATAACAAATTTTTAACAGACCCGCAAGAGTTTTTTTTACTAAACTTTATTATATCTCATTATGAATATTGACGAAAATTCACATAGAATAGGTAATCATTTACATTCAAACGATTTCGTTGTCAATAATCTTTCAACATCTTTGTGCATTATCTCCAAACAGCTTCCAAGCGGCAGATCGGGGTTTAAAGCCAGGTCGCCGATTTTTGTACGCTTTAAAAAGACCACTTTATTCCCCAGTTTTTCAAACATTCTCTTGACTTGGTGATACTTTCCCTCATGGAGCACAACAGTACATTCATCAGGACAGTTACGATCTCCGACAAATTCCGCAGGCAAACATTTCTCTCCTCCGTCGATAGTCATGCCTTCAGCGAAAGCCTGAGCGTAATTTTCCTGCCAAGGGTCACGAAGTCTGACGAAATAAGTTTTCGGAACATGGGTCTTAGGCGACAACATTCTGTGAGCAAGAGCGCCGTCATCAGTGAGAAGCACAAAGCCCTCAGTATCTTTATCGAGCCTGCCTGCAGGGAAAAGCCCCTCCCTGAACATCTCAGGCGGCACAAGCTCAAGGACAGTTTTCGACTCTCCGTCACGGGTGGAGCATACCACCCCCTGCGGCTTGTTCATCATGATATAAACGAACTTTTTATAGCATATCTCCACGCCTTTAACAGCAACAATGTCGTTTTCACTGACCTTGGTATCAGCCGCCTTTGCGACTTTACCATTGACAGTCACCTGACCTTTTCTGCAAAGCTCTCTCACCATGCTTCGAGAGATGTCGCTGCGTTGTGAAGAAACAAATTTATCAAGTCTCATAGTAAAAGCCTTTCTGACGATTTTCTTATGAAGATTATAGCATATGATACCGCAAAAAGTCAAATGTGTGCGAAACATTTTCCTTGACAATCAAGCCGAAATGTGTTACAATTTACTTAGAAAAAGGGAGCATACCGATAGACGGTTGTCCTCAAAAGTTTAAGCTGAAATAGCCGCCGCGTTTTGGAAGGACTGGGCGGTTATTTTTTTATCCTTTTTATCAGCTTAGCAAGAGCTTTCAAAAACTCTGTTGACACCGATATCAAGGCAATAGTCAGCAATATGTAAACAATGTATACAATATCCATTCTATCAACCTCCCTCCGCACTCGATTTCACCCTAAGTGATACTCCGAACTGCATCGTCGAGAGGACAACCGCCTACCGTTCTGGTATGCTCCGAAATTTAATATAGCACAAAAGATAATTATTGTCAATCAAAACCGCCCGTGGGTCTGTTCCATGGGCGGTTTTATTATTTATATTGGGTTGCTTGCAAACTCACTTGCGTTATCCACACATTATTGATATTTTCACAAACCATGTAGGGGAGCGGCGTCCTCGACGTCCCACTTCTTACTCGCCTGTCCAATTCTGCGATATCCGTACAACGTTCATTACATTGTTTCAAACACTGTACGGCGCAACATTTTACCACGGCACGTCTGCACAACCTCGCACAATCTCGATAATCCCCACAAATGGCGGTAGGGGCGAACAGCGTTCGCCCGTTTCGTTCACCCACTCGACTTCGTAACAATCCAAACCTTGAAACTCCCCGAAACGGGACGTCAATTTCTGTGAGCTTGCGAGCAGAAATTTCGCCAAGCCCCTACATTTGTGACTATGGCTTG
>CALEJX010000041.1 GCA_937898375.1 uncultured Ruminococcus sp. | reverse complement strand
AAAAAAACGGGCAGGCTTCAAAAAGTCTGTCCGTTTTGTATTATACGTCGCTGTAAAAAAGCTGTTCCCAATAGGTGTATTCGCCGTTGTCCGACTTTGTGGCTTTTGCACACGCCATGTAGCGAACATCAGGATTTAGAATGTTATCCCTGTGCTGTGGCGAGTTCATCCAAGCGTCAAAGGCTTCTTTTACTGTGGTCATGCTGTTCATTCCGTATGCAATATTTTCTGCCGCCGCACGCCACTCAGGGAGTTCTGTCTCCTCTATGGCTGTGATGTAAGAATTGCCGTCAGGTCTGTCATGAGAGTAGGTGTCAAGAAGCTCGTTTGCTCTCACATTCGCCGCAGAGTCGAGAAGTTCTAGTCCCTCAAGCTCTCTCAAGCCATACTGCCGTCTTACTTCGTTCACATACCCCAGCATTTCAGACGTCTCAGCAGAAAGATTTCTGTTTGACATATTAGTGCTTGAATCAGGTTCAGTAGGCTCGGCAGGCTGAGGGGTAGAGGGCTGTTCTTCCTGTACAGGCTCGGTGACAGTTTCAGTTTGTGGCTCTGTTTTCTTTTCTGTTTTCTTTGAAGTCGTTGTGGTAGTAGTAGCCGATGTCGTTGTAGTAGTGGTTGTAGTAGTCACAGCTTTTATATCTGCGCTGTGAGGAGGGCGCATTGTCTTGCCGTTTATGATGACCTTATCACCTGACACGCTTATGTAGTTATTGCCCACCACTATGGACTCCATAAGTTCGTTATCAGTATTTGTTATCTCCATGCCCTTATCCATGGCTTCAAGCTCATACTTTGAGCCATTCACATCTTTTACTGTGGCTTTCTTTACTGTCTTGCCGTCTTTTATTATCTCAAACTTGTCCTCTGCGATACACTTTATTGTCACCTTGTCAGTGACATCAAAACTGCTGAAACTTTCATCAACATATGTCACCTTTGTGTTTGCATAGTAAACTTCATTGGCTGAGATTATTATTCTTGTGCCCTTATAGCTGAACGAATTGACCTCTTTTCCGTCCTTTGTTACAGTGACAGTATTTCCTTCACAGGTCAGAATAAGCTTGTCACCATTATCGTCGGTTATCTTAATAGAGTTCACTATCTCATTTGAGCTGTTTATAAGAGTGTATCCCCCCTGTGCATTTGCAAAAAGGGTGTAACCGCCGTCAAAAGTTATCTTTGTACAAGTCGCTGCCGTTTGTATAGTCGTCACCGAGCCTGTGATAGTCTCGGCAGACTTTTTATTGGTGGTCACAGTTGTGGTAATGCCCGTGCTGACGCTTGAAAGCTTTTTAGGCTTTTCGTCTCCTGTACTTCCACAAGAAGAAAGACAGCAGCCTGCCGCACAGACAACACATATTATTTTAACTAACCTATTGCTTTTCATGATATCTTTGCTCTCCTGTTTTATAAAATGTTCCACATGGAACACTACAAGAAAAGGCAGCCCTAGGACTGCCTTTGTGAGTTTATTTTGTGTTTGAAAGAGTCCATCTGAAAGGCGCTATTCTCTTTGCCCTTGTGTTGTCTATGTTCCAGTTGTTGAATGTGATAGACGGGTCGAAATAACGGTAATCAGTTTTCATCTTTCCCTTGTTGATACTGATTCCCATTCCAGGTGATTTTTGGATAACTGCGCCTATGCGGTGATGTTCCTTTTCATAGTCGATTATCTCTTTTGCGGTTATCATTCTTGAGTCGGCAAGATTGTAAATTCCCTCATATCTTCCTGACGGCACATTGATGATACCATTTATAAAGTCGATAAGATTGAATACACAGCAGAATGAAAAACCGTATTCGCCGTCATTGAATATGTATGCAACATTTTCCTTTGCGTCAAACACTCTGTCTCTCAAATTTTGCGTATACTCAGCGTCATAGATAGGCGCTACTCTTGCGATAACAGGTATAGTCTCAGACTTCTTAAATTCTTTCTGCATTATCTTTTCAGATGTCATCTTAAGATCTGCATAGTTTGAATTTCCCTTTTCAGGGGCAGTTTCCCTTATAGGCTCTCTGCCTTTCTGAACACCATATATAGCCGTTGTGCTGAGCAGGATAAAGCTCCTTACCTCAGCCTTGTTTGCAGCCGCATAGATGAACTTATCACATATCTTGCTCTTTTTCATTTCAGCGTCTGTTACATATGGATCTATATCATTATCTACAGAATTTGCCAGATGTACTACAACGTCGATCTTGTTGCTATCGATTACATTAGTGATAGCGTCCTTATCAGTAATATCACACTGGATAAAAGTATAGTTCGGATCGGTTCCGATAAACTCATTTTTGCGTGTATCTATACCGAATACACGATGCTTTTTGTGCAGTAAGCTGGATGTAAGGTACAAGCCTATCATTCCACTTGCTCCTGTAACTAAAATAGAAGCCAACTCTGCCACTCCTTCCCCAAGTAGAATTGCACATTTATTTACTATAATTATACCACAGTTTTTATTAATTGCAAATACTTTTTGAAAAAATCTGAAAAATTTAGATTTTCTTTATAATTTTGCTTGCTATATTTAGTGAATTGTGATAAAATTATAGGTATAAAAATATATACAAAAGATATATAAAAATATTTTAACATATAGAAATATTAAGGAGCAATTTATTTTGGTTTATTCCGATCTTATATTTATACTGGGAATGTTCCCGATAATGACCATTATTTCGCTTTTCGACAGAAGCGCAGAATATAAAAACCTCATTCTGATAGTTTGTTCTCTGCTGTTTTTCAGCTGGGGCAGACCTTTTGTGTTCTGTCTTATTTTCCTGTCAGTTATCCTTGATTGGATATTTGGTCTTATCATCTCAAAAAATCGTGAGAACAAAGCCCTCTGTAGGATATTTTTGGCGCTGGATATCATAATGAACGTATCTCTCATGCTCATATTCGGTCAGAATATCCTTTATAATAAGGTAAAGAAACTGAGTTTTGACGCCGCCATTCTTCCGCTTGGTATGGGATATTATATGCTCAGAGGAATTTCTTATGTCTATGATGTTTTCAAGGGCAACTGCAAGGTCGAAAAAAATATTTTCTGCCTTTTGACTTACATGGTGTCACTGCATTTCATGCTCGTTGGACCTCTTGTGAGATATGGTGATATCGAGCCGCAGATAAGAAAACGTGAAGTCACAGGTGCAAAGCTCAACGAGGGTCTTACAAAGATAGTTTTCGGCTTTGGCAAGGTAGTGCTTCTTGCAGGAGTTTTTGAGCAGATAAAGCTTGCAGGACTTAACGGCAATGAGATAACTACCCTTGGCTGCTGGCTTGGTATGCTGTCATTTTTGGCACAGTATTATTTTCTTTTCACAGGACTTTCGGATATGGCAAAGGGACTTGGTCTTACAAACGGCTTTGTCTATCCTGACAACTATACCGATATCGAAGCTGACGGACTTTTCACGGGCATGATAAGAAGCTTCAACACAACTGTTGTTGACTTTTTCAGCGAGATTTTCGGCTGCAAAAAGAACATGAACAAGGTCTTTACATTTGTATGCTACATACTTTGCGGTCTGGCGCTTTCCATATGGTATCAGGCAAAGGTGAATTTCATTATCGTTGGACTTTGTGCGGCTGTGCTTTGTATCCTTGAAAAGCTGTTTCTTGAAAGACCCCTTTCAAAGCTTCCTGCTGTTGTAAAGTATATTTATCTTGTGCTGACCGCTCTCGTTATTTTCGGCGGACTTTATTTTGACAGCTTCTATGGCTACAAAAAGTGGCTTTTTGCACTTGCAGGCATAAATATGAAATACACTTTGAGCGTTTCTGTAAAAAGTGCAGTGCTTAAAAATATCACCCTTATAATAATATCGTTCTTTATCGTCTGCCCACCTGCAAAAAGGGCTTTCTGCAATCTTTTCAAAAAGCTTTCACAGAAGTCTCAGGCAGCTTATGGCAGAGTTATGATATCAAAAACCATTATGACAGTGCTTATTTTTGCAGTGAGCGTTATAACACTTGCAGCAGAATATGCGTCATAAAAAGAGGAAAATACTAATGGATAAGAAAACTACACAATTCAATATTGTTCACAGTGATGATGAATATGAAGTGCCGGAAGAGTGCGAGGCTGCGGAGGAAGCGGCTGAAGAACTTGCCGAGACCAATATGGAGGAGCATTACAGCTTTATAAATCTTCTTTCCATAGCTGTCATAATGCTTTTTGCCTGCATATTCTTTATTGCGGTTTCAGGAAGCGATATCGTTGAG
This sequence comes from uncultured Ruminococcus sp., assembly GCA_937898375.1. Lineage (GTDB taxonomy): Bacteria > Bacillota > Clostridia > Oscillospirales > Ruminococcaceae > Hominimerdicola. Next base: position 8,451 of record CALEJX010000041.1, on the reverse strand, counting down.
GACAATAATCTTTCTCTCACATTCAAGACTTTCTTTTCAGGTGACTACACTCAGGCTTTGGAAGACTCCTATAATAATAGTATACCTTTCCCTGACGCCATGAAAGCTGTCGAGGAGCGTATCTCTCTTATTTATGGTATCGGCAATAGGGTCACTGACCCTATAAAGGAGACCCCTGACAATACTGATTCTAACCACAACAGCTTCGATCAGCCTGCAAATAATGACAGTGACGATCCTGACGAAAATGTTATCACCACCACTGCAAAACCGCAGGACGGCGAAGTGACTACCACAAAGAAAAAAGAGGATAAAAAGAATACGACCACCACCACGGCTATTGACAGACCTGAAGAAACTCAAAGCACAACAACGACTTCAACGGCTTCAACTACCACAAATAATGACAAGCCTTACTATACTGTCACCGAAACTGAACCTATAGTACAGCCTGGTCCTACTACTACCACGACCACAACAAAGGCAACTGAGACCACAACTCAGCCGACAGAAACTTCAGAACCTACTACAGAGCCAACTGAGGGACCGTCAGATGAATAGCAGATTTGATAACCCTTTTCCCTATTCTGACGACAACAAGAGATATCACACCTACAATTATTATCTAAGGCACAAGTTCGGCACTAAGGTTTTCAAGATACCCCTTAATATCGACCTTGGCTGTCCAAACAGAGACGGCACAAAGGGCGTGGGAGGGTGTGTGTTCTGCTCGGCGAAAATGAGCGGAGATTTTGCAGGCGATCCTCATGAAGATATCCTTACTCAGTACAGAGAGATAAGGGAGAAAATGAGCAAAAAGTGGAGCGAGGGTCTGTGCATACCGTATTTTCAGGCAGGCTCGAACACCTATGCTGACGTTGAAACGCTGAGAAAAATGTTTTATACAGCCCTGTCATTTGAAAATACGGCAGGGCTTTCTATCGCAACAAGGGCAGATTGCATTGACGAAGAAAAAGCCGACCTGCTTGGAGAGCTTGCGGAAAAGACCTTTCTTACTGTAGAGCTTGGCTTGCAGACTATCCATGACGAAACGGCTTTGAAAATGAACCGCTGTCATACTTTTGCGGATTTTCTAAAAGGCTATGAAATGCTGAGAAAACGCAATGTGAATGTGTGCGTGCATATCATCGACGGGCTTCCGAATGAAGATAGGGATATGATGCTCGAAACGGCTAAAACTCTCGGTCAGCTTGATATACAAAGTATAAAGATACATCTTCTGCACGTTTTAAAAGGCACTGTGCTTGCGCAGATGTACGAACGTGGAGAATTCAGGGCGCTTGATATGGACGAGTATGTTAATATCGTTTGCGACCAGCTGGAGCTTCTCCCTGCGGAGATAGTCATACAGCGTGTGACAGGGGACGGCGCAAAGGACGATCTTGTTGCGCCGCTTTGGAGTTTGAAAAAGTTCTGCGTTATGAACGAGATCGACAAAGAAATGGGAAGAAGAAATTCATGGCAGGGAAAAGCTCTGTCAGATTAAAAAGAGGTAAAAATGAAAGATATATGTGCAGTTTCAACGCCGCTTGCTGAGGGCGGAATATCTGTGATAAGAATAAGCGGCGACAATGCTATCTGCATAGCGGCGAAAGTTTTTAAACCGCTGTCATGCAAAAATGTTGAAAACATGGCAGGCTATTCATGCGCATACGGAAAAATAGTTGACAAAAACGGCAGAGAAGTCGATGACGGAGTTTTGACAGTTTTCCGTGCGCCTAAGTCATACACAGGAGAAAACGTCTGCGAAATATCATGCCACGGCGGAATATATGTTACAAAAAAAGTTCTCAGACTTTGCATTGAGCAGGGTGCGGAGCTTGCACAGAGGGGCGAGTTCACAAAGAGGGCTTTTCTCAACGGAAAGCTTTCTCTTACTCAGGCTGAGGGCGTAATGGAAACTATCTCCGCTCAGGGTGAATATGCACTCAATTCTGCAAACCTCACAAAAGAGGGCAGGCTTTTTAGGCTTATTTCTGATATGTCCAAAAAGTTTGTCACAATTCTTGGTGAGCTTGCGGCGTGGGTGGATTATCCAGAAGAAGACTTGCCTGAGATATCTGAGGATAATCTCAGAGAGAGCCTTAAAAACGCTTTGGCAGAACTTGACAGGATAATAGCAGATTATGACAGCGGTATGATTCTAAAAAACGGCGTTGACACTGTTATTGCAGGCAAGCCTAACGTTGGAAAGTCAACCCTCATGAATATGCTTTTGGGCTTTGACCGCTCTATAGTCACAAATGTTGCAGGCACGACACGAGATGTTATTGAAGAAAGCGCAAAGCTTGGTGAGCTTATTCTGAAGCTTTCCGACACTGCGGGAATACATGAAACTGATGATGAAGTTGAAAAAATAGGCGTTGAGATTGCAAAGAAAAAGCTTGAAAACGCTATGCTTGTAATAGAAGTTTTCGATATTTCAAGAAAGCTTGATGAGGAGGACTTGGAGCTTCTTGAATATGTGAAAAAGCTTGGAAAGAAAGTTATCATAGTTCTCAACAAGTCTGACCTTGAAAATGTTGTTGAAAAGTCTCAGCTTGAAAAATATTCAGACCATGTGATAGAGATATCCGCAAAGCTTGACGAGGGCAGAGAAGAACTTCAAAAAGCCGCAGAGGAGCTTTTGGGCATTGGCGGATATGACGCCGACAGCACTATTTTTGCAAACGAGCGTCAAAAAGCCTGTGCAGAGAAGGCGAGAAAATATCTTGCCATGGCGCTTGAAAGCCTTGATATGGGCGAGACTTTAGACGCTGTTACTGTGATGATAGACAACGGCGCAAATGCGCTTTTAGAGCTGACAGGCGAAAAGGCTACAGAAGCGGTGGTAGACGAGGTATTTTCAAAATTCTGCGTAGGAAAGTAATTTATTCGGTCTAATTTTCAGACAGGTGGTTTTATTATGCAAAAGGAATATTTTGATATTATTGTAATAGGTGCAGGTCACGCAGGCTGTGAAGCAGCTTTGGCGGCGGCACGCCTTGGACTAAAGACGGCACTTTTTACCATTACCCTTGACGGCGTTGCCAATATGCCATGCAACCCCTCTATAGGCGGAACTGCAAAGGGACATCTTGTTCGTGAGATAGACGCTTTGGGCGGCGAAATGGGCAAGGCGGCGGATAAAACTTTTCTGCAAAGCAGGATACTCAATCGTGGAAAAGGTCCTGCCGTTCATAGTTTGAGAGCGCAGATAGACCGTGTTGAATATCACAAGCTTATGAAAAAGACTATTGAAGACACAGAGGGACTTTATCTGAAACAGGCTGAGATAACTGATATTCTCTTTGAGGAGGATGGCAAAACTGTCCGTGGTGTGCGCACAAAGCTTGGCACTGAGTATGACTGCAAGGCTGTTGTTATCTCAACAGGAACTTACCTTGGCGGCACTGTTCATGTGGGCGCAGTATCATATTCAAGCGGTCCTGACGCAACTTTGCCTGCACTTAGTCTGACAGAATGTCTTAAAAAGGCAGGCATGACCATAAGACGTTTCAAAACAGGCACTCCTGCCCGTGTACACAAGCGTTCAATAGATTTTGACAAGCTCGAAGTGCAGTGCGGCGATGATGATATAACGCCATTTTCTTTTGATAATCATGAAAAGCTTGAAAATAAAGTCAAGTGCTATGTGGCTTATACAAATGAGGAAACACACAAGGTAATAAGAGATAACATACATCTTTCCCCTATCTATTCAGGTAGAATCCATGCTATTGGTCCTAGATACTGTCCGTCTATCGAGGACAAAATAATGAGATTTTCGGATAAGCCAAGGCATCAGCTTTTTATCGAGCCAATGGGTCTTGACACTGATGAATATTATCTGCAAGGTATGTCATCATCATTGCCTGAGTTCGTTCAGCTTCAATTTTTGCATACAATTAAGGGACTTGAACACGTTGAGATAATGCGAAACGCTTATGCAATAGAATATGATTGCTGTGACCCTACAGAGCTTTCTGCTACACTGGAATTCAAGGCTTTTGACGGTCTTTACGGCGCAGGTCAGTTCAACGGCACTTCGGGATATGAGGAAGCTGCCGCACAGGGTCTTATCGCAGGAATAAATGCTGCACTGAAAATCCTCGGCAGAAAACAGCTTATCCTCGACAGAGCGTCCTCATACATAGGCACTCTTATTGACGACCTTGTTACAAAAGGCTGTTCAGACCCTTACAGAATGTTAACATCAAGAAGCGAATACAGACTTTTGCTGAGACAAGATAATGCCGACATAAGGCTCACGCCGATAGGTCATGAGATCGGGCTTATCTCAGACGAAAGATATCAGCATTTGCTTGACAAAAATGCACAGATTGCCGCTGAGATAAAGCGTGTTTCAAAGATCAATATTGCGCCAAACCCTGAGATAAATGCCTATCTTGAATCTGTAGGCACTGACCCTCTCAATAACGGCATAAAGCTTGCTCAGCTTATCCGCAGACCACAGGTGTCATATGACGGGCTTGCGCCTTTCGATAAGGAAAGACCTGCACTTTCAGCAGAGGTAAAAGAGCAGGTAGAGTTGCAGATAAAATATGACGGCTATATAAAGATACAGCTTGAACAGGTGGAGGCTATGCGAAAGCTTGAGAAAAAAGCCTTGCCTGCGGATATCGACTATAACGATATCAAAGGTTTAAGACTTGAAGCGGCTGAAAAACTCAATAAGATAAAGCCTGTGTCGGTGGGTCAGGCAAGCCGTATAAGCGGCGTAAACCCTGCGGACGTTGGCGTGCTTTTGGTTTGGCTCTCAGCGCAGAATAACCATAGGGAGGGATAGTATGGCAAACCTTATTTCTAAGGACGATTTTGTAAAGCTCTTTGATAAGTATGATATAACAATATCTGACAGTGATTATTTACGCTTTGAAACTTATGCAGACTTGCTTTGTGAATGGAACGAGAAAATAAATCTTACCGCTATCACCGACCCTGAGGGCATTGCAATAAAGCATTTTTTTGACAGCGTTTATCCTTTTACACTTTTTGAGGTAAAAGAAAATGCAATGGTCATAGACGTCGGCACAGGGGCAGGATTTCCTTCTTGTCCGCTGAAAATCGTCCGTGACGATATAAAGCTTACGCTTTTGGATAGCCTTAATAAAAGGATAAATTTTCTTGCACAGCTTTCTGATAAACTCGACCTTGGCGCAACTTGTATACATGGCAGAGCAGAGGAGCTTGGCAGAAGCATGGAGTGCCGTGAACAGTATGATATCGCCACAGCAAGAGCAGTGGCAAACCTTGGCGACCTTTGTGAGTATTGCCTGCCTTTTGTTAAAGTCGGAGGATATTTTGCAGCATTGAAAGGCTCAGGAGGAAATGACGAGCTGAAAGAAGCGAAAAATGCCATTAAAATACTTGGTGGAAAAGTGGAGAAAACTTTTGATTATGAGCTTCCTACAGGTGACGGAAGAACACTTATACTTGTGAGAAAAGTATCTGAAACGCCTGAAAAATATCCAAGAAATAAAGGGCAAATGAAAAAGAAGAAATTATAATGTTTTAATAAAAATTTAAATTACTTATCATGGCAATTATATTTGTTTATATAGAATTATTTATTGTGAATAATGAATGGAAAGGATAAAAAATTATGACAGTATTAAAAAATGGTAGTACTTATCGGTTAAATTATAAAAATTTAGCTGATGGAATGGATTTGATTTCTGACATAAAAGAGAAATCTATAGCAACAGCATTTTTCGATCCTCAATATCGTGGAGTTTTAGATAAACTCAAGTATGGTAATGAAGGTCAAGCAAGAGGAAAAGCTAGATGTGAGCTTCAACAAATGGATGAAACAACAATTATTAAATTTATCAACGAAATTGATAGAGTTCTTAGAGAAAGTGGACATTTATTTCTTTGGGTTGATAAATTTCATCTTTGTCAAGGTGTACTTGATTGGTTTACTGATACAAATCTAAATCTCGTAGATATGATTGTATGGGATAAAGGTAAAATTGGTATGGGTTATCGTACAAGAAGAAAATCTGAATACCTCATTGTATTCCAAAAATCTCCTGTAAGGGCAAAAGCTTGTTGGACAGATCACGCTATTCCCGATGTATGGGAAGAAAAAACGCCTAAAATTCATCCACATAGTAAACCTATTGAATTACAACGTAGATTGATTGCTGCAACAACTAAAGATGGTGATGTAATACTTGACCCTGCAGCTGGTGGTTATTCTGTATTTGAAGCTTGTAAACTTCTTAATAGAGATTTTATTGGAGGTGACATTCAATATGGCGAAAATTAGAAATTCAAACCCAAAACGAAGTGGTGGCGGATATGAACGTTTAGTTGGAAATTCTGATATGGCTAACATTTTTACAAAAGCCCAATCGACTGTAATTTCCAATGGTACAGAGTTAGAAAAAATTATTAGCAATAAATCTCAAACTATAAATAATTTAGATAAATTTATTGATGATTGTGATAATGGAAACGTTGCTGACGGTACATATCTTTGCACTAAAAAAACAGTAAAAGCTTCTAAATACAAGTTAGATAAACACGAACCCGATTTTATTGCTTTCACTGTAAACAGAACAAAAAATCTTTGTTACGTTGTAGAACTTAAAGATGGAGATTCTTTTGATACAAAAAAATCTGCTGCAGAAAAAGAAATGCTTCAATTATTTGTTAATCATTTAGCTCCTAAAATTCCTTTTAGAACCAAATTTTTTATATGCTGTTTCAATCAACCTGATAATGATAAAATCGTCCAAGGATTTAAAAATGTTTTTAACAGAGATGAAGTAATGACAGGTAAAGAATTTTGTAATATTCTTGGAATTGATTATGATAATATTGTTGAAAAACGAAAAGATGATACCAGTGATAACTTTAAGTATGTTGTTGAAAAAATGTTTGAAATTAAGGAAGTTCGTTCACAATTTTCAAAAATGTATCGTAGACATATTGTAGAAAACGATTTTTATAATACAGATGATAATGAAGAAAGTGACCATTAATTATCTTAGTATATAAAATAGAAAACACGCTGAAATAAAATTCAGCGTGTTTTTATATTATCATGTTTTTAATTTAGAACTCGATCTTTGAGTAAAGTCCGGAATCTTTCATAGTGTCCTCAGGCTTTGGCTTTTTGTAGTCCTTTTCAAAGCTTGTGGTGATGTCAAAACCCTTTGAGCGGCGGTTGTTGTTTCTTCTTCTGCCACCGTTCTTCTTGTAGCCGCCTCTGTTGTCATACTTTCTAGGTGTGGTGGAGCTGATTATTACCTTTCTCCATGGCTCTTCACCCTTTGACTGAGATGTTACACCCTCGATCTCTGATACAGCAGCGTGAATGATCCTTCTCTCATATGGGTTCATTGGCTCAAGTGCCGATGAACGACCGCTTCTCTTTACGTTGTTTGCTATCTTTCTTGCAAGCTCCTCAAGCTGGGTCTTTCTTCTTGCCCTGAAACCATTGCAATCTGTGGATATCCTGAAATATTCTCTGTCTATCCTGTTGCATACAAGTGATGCAAGATACTGGAGTGAATCCAGAATATCACCCTTTTTGCCGATAAGCTTCTCGAACTCTTCGCTCTTTATTTCAAAAAGTGCGCCATTTTCAAGCTTTGTTACCTCGATCTCTGTGTCTTCTATGCCCATTGCCTTTATAACATTGAGTATATATTCCTTTGCACAGTCAGCCTTTTTCTGCAAAGTGTCGCTCCACTCTGCCTCTGCCTTGACTTCTTCCTGTACCTCTGCCTTTTCTTCCACAGCTTCCACCTTTTCAGGCTCTGCTTCTGCCTTTGTTTCAGGCTCGTATTCAGCCTCTACCTTTGCCTCGCCTTTGATCTTTCCGAAAAAGCCTTTTTTAGGCTCTTCAAGAACTGTGAATGTGATCTTTTCTACTTCTGTTCCAAATTCAGCTGCCGCCTTGCTCTTTGCTTCGTCTACTGTTGCGGCTGTAAAGATCTGTTTCATTTTTCTGCTCCTCTCGCTAAAAAAGTTTAGTCAACAACAGGTCAATCCTGTGAATCGTCATATTCATCGCCGTATTTCTCAGCCATTCTCTTTCTGGCTTCATTAAGGCGTCTTCTCTGCTCGTCTTTAAGCTCTGTCTTAGTTTTCTTCTTAGGCTCTTCATAATCCTCATCGTCAGAAAGTGACTTTCTTATCTCTGCAGGATCCTTTCCAGCCTGTATCATCTGAGCCTCAGCCATTTTCTCCATAAGAGTTGGCTTTCCTTTCTTCTTCTGCTTTGCAATATCTTTCTGAACAAGCTCTGCAACGTGTTCAGGTGTATATACCTTGTTGAGTACGATAGTCTGTCCAAGTGCAAACAGTGAAGAATAGCACCAGTAAAGACCAAGACCTGCCGGATAGCTGAAACCGATCCACAGTGAGAAGATAGGCATACCATAAAGCATTACCTTCATTCCAAGTCCGCCCATA
>CALEJX010000040.1 GCA_937898375.1 uncultured Ruminococcus sp. | reverse complement strand
ATGCGTTGGCGTTGACGCAAAGAAAGTCGGCGACAACAAGTGGACAGTTTATATAAACGGCGGCAGAGTGGATATGCGCATGGATCTTATCGATTGGGTCAAAAAGTGCGAACAGCTTGGCGCAGGTGAGATATGCCTGAACTCTATCGATACAGACGGCGTAAGGGGCGGATTTGACCTGCCTATGCTTAAAGCCGTGTGCAGTGCGGTGAAGATACCCGTTATCGCCAGCGGTGGAGCAGGAAAGCTTTCAGACTTTGCGGAAGCTTTTCTTGAAACTGACTGCTCAGCGGCTCTTGCGGCAAGTCTTTTCCATTTCAAAGAGCTGACAGTACAGCAGGTAAAGGACGATTGCAGGAGCAAGGGAATTATCGTGAGATAAGGAGAAAAATAATGAACCCAATAAAAGTTGATATAAATGATCTTGACAAATACTTTGTAAAAAGCGAGCTTACACCTGCTATCGCATTTGACGTTGATACAAAAACGGTGCTTATGCTTGCTTATATGAATAAAGAGAGCCTGAAAAAAACACTTGAAACAGGCTATACTTGGTATTGGAGCAGATCGAGACAGGAATATTGGAACAAGGGTGCGACTAGCGGTCATCTGCAAAAGGTAGTTTCTATCTATGCGGACTGCGATAACGACACCCTGCTCCTTAACGTAAAGCAGACAGGTGCGGCGTGCCATACAGGCTCTTACAGTTGCTTTTTCAATGAGATATATAATACGGAGGAAGAATAAAATGACAGTTTATCAGGAGATTTTCGAGGTAATCAAACAGCGCAAGGCTGACTATGAAGCAGGCAAGGCGCAGGAAAACAGCTACACAGCTTATCTTTTTGACAAGGGCGTAGACAAGATATGCAAAAAGGTGGGCGAGGAAGCTACAGAAACTGTTATCGCCGCAAAGAACGGTGATAATGACGAGCTGAAAAACGAGATAAACGATCTTCTCTATCACGTTATGGTGCTTGCGGCAAATCAGGGACTTGAGTGGTCTGATGTTGAAAAGGTACTTGACGAGAGAAACGAAAAGATAGGCAATCTCAAGAAATTTCATCAGGTAGACAAGAACACCTGATAGGGAGTATCCAAAGGCTCTGCGTTCATGCGCAGGGCTTTTTTGCTTTATGAGAGGATTTTCAGAAATTTAAGCACACAAAAGCCCTTTGCCGAATAGAATATATCGAAGTAAAAAAACTTCCATGAGAATTGATTTTGTAGGAGGATTTACTATGAGCGATTTTAACGGCAAACCTTTCAAGGAAGCAATGTGTATCGAGGCTATGCGTGTGTTTGATTCATGCTCGTCACAGGATTGTCTTGAAGATCTTGAATTTACGTTCAGCGAGGCGGATCAAACTGTGATAAACTCAGCGGCGTATATTAAAAGCACCTGTATCGACGTAACGGACGTAAGTTTTGCAATATCACCTGTGGCATTCAACCACGGCTTTTACGCAGTTGACGTTACTTACACATTCAGGGCGCAGATAGAAGCATATGAAGCGGCAGGCGCAGCTCCGACAGTTGTTTACGGCACGTCAACATTCACAAAGAAAGTCATACTTTTCGGCAGCGACGGCGGCACACAGAGATTTTCCACCTGCGAAGCAGATCAGGTGGTCACCACATCACCTACAAGCGGCTGCTCATGCTGTTGCTGCACAGCGGCAATGCCATGTGCATCTGTAAGCGTAGCGGCGCCAATGTGTCTTGACGCAAAGCTTATTGCAGAGCCAGCGCCAAGCGAGGAGAAAAACGTTCTTATCACTATCGGACTTTTCGCTATCATTCAGCTGTCAAGACCAGTGCCTATAATGGTGCCGGTATATGATTACTGTGTACCGGGCAAGGAATGTTCCACAAACAGTGACAGTCCATGCGAGATGTTCGAGAAGATAGCATTCCCGACGGTAGAATTTTTCCCAAGGGGACTTGAAGAGCCGCACTGCAAGGAAGAGAATGAAGCAGAGGGCCAGGGCGAAGCTCAGGGATAATATGTGATTTACGGGGGCGGAGTTTTCTGCCCCTTTTTGTTTTGCAAACAATGCAACATTTTCCAACAAACCATGTAGGGGACGGCGCCCTCGACGTCCCGTTTCGGGGAGTGGCACATTTTGGCTTTATCACAAAGTTGTGTAGATGTGCCGTGTGGGAAACGTTGTACCATGCAGTGTTTGAAACAATGTACCGAACGTTGTGCGAATAACGCAGGATTGAACGGGCAAACGGGTGTGGGACGTCGAGGACGCCGTCCCCTACATTTTGATATTTTACAATACAAGGTTGTTAAACCAACGGGCGACCCAAGGTCGCCCCTACGGATTTACCACCACATTCTACCGCCGCAAAATCGCTTCGCTCTAAAACGCTTGACAAGAAGCCCGAAAAGATTTATAATTAAAAGGAATGTACGAAATGAAATGAGGATATCAATGACTGAGAATTTTTCGGAAATAATAAATGAAGAGACCGCTCCGCAGAAGCTGCTTCAATGGTCTGGCGAATACGAGAGAACTTGCGGTCACAAGCCGCTTGCCCTTATACATTCATACGGCTGTCAGCAGAACGTCAGCGACGGTGAGAAGATAAAAGGTATGCTGTCAAAGGTGGGCTATGAGTTCACGTCTGATGTGAACGAGGCTCAGCTTATCCTATACAACACCTGCGCCGTAAGAGAAAACGCCGAGGACAAGGTGTTCGGCAAGCTTGGCGACCTTAAACATCTCAAAGAGAACAACCCCGAGCTTATTATAGGTATCTGCGGCTGCATGGCTCAGCAGAAGCACGTTGCCGAGAAGATAAAAAAGACCTATCGTCAGGTGGATCTTGTTTTCGGTACTTTTGCATACAACGATATGTACAATATGCTGTGGGAGATAATCTCAAAGCATGATAGGATTTTCAATCTGTCAGAAAATCATGTTGACATAAACGAGGACTTCTTGCAGCTTCGTGACGATAAGATAAGGGCGTTCGTGCCTATCATGTATGGCTGTAACAATTTCTGCACCTACTGCATAGTGCCTTACGTCAGGGGCAGAGAGCGCAGCAGAAAGCCTGAGTCCGTTATCGCAGAGGTAAGAGCCTTGGTGAAAAACGGCTATAAGGAGATAACACTGCTTGGTCAGAACGTTAATTCCTACAGCTATGGTTTTCCTGAGCTTTTAAGAGAGCTTGACAAGATAGAGGGCGACTTCCGCATAAGATTTATGTCAAGTCACCCAAAGGACGCAAGCCACGAGCTTATCGACGCCATACTTGAGTGCAAAAAGGTGTGCAAGCATCTTCATCTTCCTGTGCAGGCAGGCTCAGACAGAATTTTGAAGCTTATGAATCGCCGCTACACCACGGCGGATTATCTGAAAATAATCGACTATGCCAGAAGCAAAGACCCTGAGTTTTCGTTCACAACAGACCTTATCGTAGGCTTCCCAAGCGAAACATACGAGGAGTTTTGCGAAACTAAGGAGCTTATCAAAAAGGTAAAGTATGACAATATCTATTCTTTCGTGTATTCAAGAAGAAGCGGCACAAAGGCTGCTGAAATGGAGGATAATATCTCAGATAAGCAGAAAGGTCTGTGGCTGAGAGAACTGCTTTTGGAGCAGAGAGAGGTGTCCTCAGCATGGCTTTCAAGATTTGTGGGAAGAACCGTCACAATTTTGCCAACAGGCGAGGGCAGAACTGGCGCTGACTATCTCACAGGCAAGAGCGACGAGGATATAATCGTCGAGGTGAAAGCGGATAAAAAATATATCGGTAAATTCATTCAGGTTCGCATAACAAAGGCAATGAACTGGGCTTTGAGCGGCGAGCTTGTTGAAGATAAATAACAGCTTCGGCTGAATAATATTTAAAGGAGAATTACCATGGATGTAATCGAAATGACAAGACAGCTTGGACAGGCTATTCAGGAAGACGAGAGATACAAGGCTTATATGGAGGCTTGTTCTATCAATGATACAGATGTTGAGATTCAGAACAAGATAGGCGAGTTCAATCAGCTCCGTTCACAGCTCAGCGTTGAAATGCAGAAGCCTGATAAGGACGGCGAGAAGATGACAGCTCTTGACACTCAGATAAGAGAGCTTTATGACGAGATCATGGCTATGCCTAAGATGATCGCATTCAACGAAGCTAAGGAAGTTATGGATAAGCTTCTCGGCTCTGTAAACTATATCATCTCAATGGCTGCAAACGGCGAAGACCCAATGACTTGCCCAGAGGAAGCTCCTCACAGCTGTTCAGGAAGCTGCGCATCATGCGGCGGCTGCCACTAATTTAGGAAAAAAGAATAACAGTCAGGGGGAGCTTATCCCCCGTCTGCCCGAATCTGAAGCCCACTTCAGACTGGGGCGGATAATTTCTATAGGGATATGGCGCAACAATGTGTGTTGAACGAATATCATAATGGGACGTCGAGGACGCCGTCCCCTACAGACACGGGATATATGCGTGGATAAATTTACGAAACGGAGTGAGTTTGAGTGGAAACCAAAGATATAGATTTTTCAAAGCTGTCACCTATGATGAAGCAGTATTTTGAAGTAAAGAACAAATACAAAAACCATATACTGTTCTACAGGCTGGGAGATTTTTATGAAATGTTCTTTGACGACGCTATCATTGCGTCAAGAGAGCTTGAACTGACTTTGACAGGCCGTGACTGCGGACTTGAAGAAAGAGCGCCTATGTGCGGTGTACCCCACCACGCCTGCGACGTTTATCTGAAAAAGCTTATTGAAAAAGGCTACAATGTGGCTATCTGCGAGCAGACCATGGACCCTGCCATGTGCAAGGGCATAGTGCCGAGAGAGGTCATAAGAGTAGTCACCCCTGGTACGCTTATAGAGAGCAGTATGCTTGATGAAACTTCAAACAACTATATCTGTGCATTTTATATGAGAGCAAAGGAAAGTGCTTTGTGCCTTGCGGATATTTCCACGGGCGAGGTGCATTTGTTTGAGTTCGAGGGCAAGGAAATGACAAGTGCGGCTATAAACGAGCTGTCGAGATTTTCCCCTGCGGAGATACTTATAAATGACGCTTTTCTGTCAAATAAGGAGCTTTCAAGCTTTATCAGAGAAAAGCTCAAGACCAGCGTTCAGCTTTTGGAGGAAAATGATTTTTCTCCTGAGATACATACAGAAGAAGTGCTGAAACAGTTTTCCACAAACAGCCTTGAATCTATCGGCGTGAAGCCTGACACAGTGGCGGCATTTGCAGTGTGCGGACTTTTTGCGTACATACACGATACACAGAAAGCCCTTGTGGGTAGATTTTCCGAGATAATAAAGCATGACGCCGATCCTATCATGACTATCGGCTTCACTGCAAGAAGAAATCTGGAGCTTACAGAAACCCTCAGAAATAAAGAGAAAAAAGGCTCGCTCCTGTGGGTGCTTGACCATACTAAAACATCTATGGGCAAGCGTATGCTCAAATCGTTCCTTGAACAGCCCCTTGTAAATCCTGCAAAGATAATCGACAGACTTGACGCTGTTGAACAGCTCACAATGAAGCCTGTTGAGCTTGGGGAGCTTAAAGAGATACTCGGCGGCGTGTATGACCTTGAAAGACTTATGACAAGGGTAATGTATAAGACCGCTACCCCTAGAGATCTTAAATCACTGTCTTTGACAGCATTGAAGCTTCCTGAGATAAAGGAGCTTCTTAAAAGCTTTGATTCAAAGCTTCTCACGGATTGCAACAATAAGATATCCACCCTTGAAGCAATCTCAAACCTTGTTGAGAATGCCATTGTAGACGAGCCGCCTGTTAATGTCAAGGACGGCAACGTTATCAAAGACGGCTTCAACGAACAGCTTGACGGTCTGAGAAATATAATCTCAGGGGGCAAAGGCATAATCGAGGATATCGCAGAGCGCGAAAGAGAAAAAACGGGTATCAAAAACCTGAAAATAGGCTATAACCGAGTTTTCGGATATTATATCGAGGTAACAAAGTCTTATTATGACCTTGTGCCTGACAACTATATAAGAAAGCAGACCCTTGCAAACTGCGAGCGTTTCATCACAGACGAGCTTAAAGTCGCAGAGAACACTATCCTCGGCGCAAGCGACAAGATAGTAACTCTCGAGCAGGAGATATTTGCAGAGATAAGGGATTTTGCCGCAACTCAGCTGAGATTGGTGCAGGAAACTGCCACGGCAGTGGCGCAGATAGACGTGCTTTGTTCTTTTGCAACTGCGGCGGTGAACAATAATTACACAAAGCCTGAGATAGCTATCGACGGCGTTATAGATATCAAAAACGGCAGACACCCAGTTGTTGAGCTTATGCAAAAGGACGAGGTGTTCGTGCCGAACGACACCTATCTTGACCTGACAAGCAACAGAATGGCGGTCATCACAGGTCCGAATATGTCAGGTAAATCAACTTATATGCGTCAGGTGGCTCTTATCACCCTTATGGCGCAGATAGGCTGTTTTGTGCCTGCGGACTATGCAAAGATATCTGTAGTCGATCAGATATTCACCCGAATAGGCGCTTCTGACGATCTTACCGCTGGACAGTCCACTTTCATGGTGGAAATGAGCGAGGTGGCAGATATCGTAAAGCACGCCACCAAGAACAGCCTTGTTATCCTCGACGAGGTGGGCAGAGGTACTTCCACCTTTGACGGAATTTCCATTGCAAGGGCAGTGTCGGAGTATATCTCCACAAACAGATCAATGGGCTGTAAGACCCTGTTTGCAACCCACTATCACGAGCTTATAAGCCTTGAAAAAGAGCTTGAGGGCGTGAGAAATTTCTCTGTTGCAGTAAAGCGTCAGGGGGACAGCATAAAGTTTCTTAGAAAGATAGTTCCGGGCGGAGTTGACGAAAGTTACGGCATAGAAGTGGCAAAGCTTGCAGGTCTGCCGAACAAGATAATAAACAGAGCCAAAGAACTTCTCGAACAGCTTGAAGCGGAGAACAAAAAGGCAAGACTTGCCGCTCAGCAGATAGAAAGCGACCAGATATCTTTTGATAAGATAAGCGACAGTATCGTTACCGACAGGCTGAGAAAGACCAACATAGACGAAATGACCGACAGCGAGCTTAGAGAGTTTGTGAAAGACTTGCTGAGATATGTTTAGGTGAGCGTTATGAAAAAGTGGTATGACGAGGAATACGAGTTTGAAATAGAGGTCACGGGCTTTCTCCGTGGCGACCATACTGAAATGTATTGCCGAAACGGCGAGGAGATAGGGGATAAATATTTCTGTACCTATGGCTGTCCTGTAAATAAAGACGGCTATGGAATTTGCAGTAAAACCATGATGATGTTATACCCTATTATGGAAGCTGTCCGCAGCGGAGGAGATCTCACGAAAATAGGCGGCGACAGCAAGTATACAAAAACTATCGTCTGTCCTGACGGCTGTGTCATGTTCCGCTTGACAGCAAAGCCAACAGGCAAAGAGAATTTTCATACAGGCGGCTTTTGGAAAGAGCCATAGAAAAGGATAGAAAAATGTCAGAAATAAAAGTTCTGAGCAAGGAAGTTTCCGAGCTTATTGCGGCAGGCGAGGTAATAGACAGACCTGCTTCCATAATAAAAGAGCTTCTTGAAAACGCAATAGACGCAGGTGCGAACGTCATAACCGTGGAGATAAAAAACGGCGGCCGTACCTATATAAGAGTGACGGATAACGGCAAGGGTATCTCAAAAGAAGATCTGCCTATAGCCTTTCTTCGTCATGCAACAAGTAAGATATCAGTTAAAAATGACCTTGACAGCATTATGACCCTCGGTTTCAGAGGCGAGGCTCTGGCGTCGATATGTGCAGTTTCAAAAGTGGACGTGCTTACGAAACGTCCTGAGGAGAATTACGGCACGCATTATGTTATCGAGGGTGCAGTGGAAAAGACCTGCGAGGAGTGCGGCTGTCCTGACGGCACAACTTTCGTTGTCAGGGATATTTTCTATAACGTGCCTGCAAGGCTAAAGTTTCTGAAGAAGGACGTTTCAGAGGGCAATTTTGCCGCAGATCTTGTTACAAAGCTTACTCTTTCACACCCTGAGATATCCTTCAAGTTCATTAGGGATAATAAAGTTGAGATATTGACCGCAGGGGACGGCAAGATATATTCCGCAGTTTATTCAGTTTACGGTAGGGATTTTGCAAACTCCATGCTTGAAGTTGACTATACATGGCAGGGTATGCACATAACAGGCTTCACTGTGAAGCCACTGTCTGCAAAGCCAAACAGACGTTTTCAGAATTTCTTTGTGAACAAAAGATACGTTAAATCAAGAGCCTGTGCGGCGGCGCTTGAAGAAGCCTACAGAAATCTTCTTATGACAGGTAAATTCCCTGCTTGCGTGCTTTATATAGATATCCCGCCGAATACCATAGATGTAAACGTCCACCCTACCAAAATAGAAGTGCGTTTTTCAGACGAAAAGCTTATGCACGAGGCTGTGTTCTTTGCGGTGAAAAATTCCCTTATGAAGAATGACAGACCTAATGAGATGCACCTTGAAAACAAGCGCAATTTCACCGACAGAGAGCTTTTTGATATACCTCAAAAGGATAACAGCGTTCAGCTGAAATTCGCCATGGGGGATAATACTCCAAAGCCTAATGCGCCAAAAGCTGAAATGCCTGCACCAAAGCCACAGGCAGAAAAGCAGTACGAAAATTCGTACAGCTATCAGAAGCCTGCACCTGCGCCTACTTTGAAAACAGTCGAGAGCAGGAGCATTACGCCTGAGGAGAAAGAAAAGCTCAGCGGCAGTGACGATATGTTCCTTGCAAGCCTTGAACAGCCTGCCAAAAAAGAAACAGCCGTAACAGAGCTTTCAGGTCCTGAGCCGAAGCCTCATAAGGTGACGGTGGAGGAGATAAACAAAGCTATCAGCGAGATACCTCTCCCGGAAGAGCCTGACGAGCAGAGCGGTGAGGCTTTCAAGTTCATTGACGCTCAAAGCTTCACAAAGAAAAAGCCTGTTTCCGTTATCGTGGAGGAGGAAGAACCTGAAAAGCCAAAACCTGTTGTTGTGGGCGAGCTTTTCAAAACCTATGTGGTTGCACAGGTGGGTGATGAGATGATACTTATGGATAAGCACGCCGCCCATGAGCGATATATTTTTGAGAAGATAAAAAGCGACGCCGAACAGCTTGAAACGCAAATGTTTCTCGAGCCTATCATGGTGCTGCTTTCCTATGACGAGTATGACGCTCTCACCGCAAATCTCGATAAGGTGTCACAGCTTGGCTTTGAGATAGAGCCTGACGTTGCGCCGACAGTTGCAGTAAAGGGCGTGCCTATCATACTAGGCGATGATAACCCTGCGGATATAATCAGCGACCTTGCAAAGAATTTTATCGAGAACAAGCTCAATCCGCAGATAGAGCTGTTTGACGACCTTTATCATTCTATCGCTTGCAAAGCGGCGATAAAGGCGAACGATACCAACAGCGGAATAGAGTTGCAGGCGCTTGTGAACGCAGTTTATGGTCAGGAAAATATCAGATATTGCCCTCATGGCAGACCTGTTATGATAACCCTCACAAAAAGAGATATCGAAAAGCAGTTCAGGCGAGTTCTATAAATATTGCAGGAGGCGAAAGCTATGGAAAATAAAATACCGCTCCTTGTCATTGCAGGACCTACCGCAAGCGGAAAGACCGCTTGTGCAGTGGAGCTTGCAAAGATTTTTGACGGCGAGATAGTTTCCGCCGACTCCATGCAGATATATAAAGGTCTTAGTATCGCCACCGCAAAGCCTACCAAAGAGGAAATGCAGGGCGTGCCTCACTATCTTATAGATTTTCTCGAGCCTGAGCAGGCTTTTTCCGTGGCTGATTATGTGAAGCTCGCAGGTGAGCGTATCAGAGAGATACACAGCCGTGGCAAACTGCCTATACTTTGTGGGGGAACAGGGCTTTATATAAGTTCCCTTGTGAACAATATAATCTTTGACGATACCGAAACAGACGGCTCAGTTAGAAAACGTCTTGAGGAGGAAGCCAAGTCCTTGGGCGGTCACGTTTTGTGGGAAAGGCTCAAAGAGGTCGACCCAGAAACTGCGGAGAAAGTCCATGAAAACAACCTGCCAAGGGTCATAAGAGGGCTAGAAGTCTATGAAACTACAGGCATACCGCTCTCACAGCATAAGGTGAACAGCCGCCGTGAAGAGTCGCCATATAACGCCTGCATTATCGGTCTTACGGCTTCTGACAGGCAGTACCTCTATGACCGAATAAACCGCCGTGTTGACGTAATGGTGGAAAACGGACTTATAGATGAGTGCAGAGCCTTTTATGACAGCTTCACCCCTGCCACTGCCTATCAGGCGATAGGCTATAAGGAACTTGTGCCGTATTTCGAGGGCAGAGCCGAGCTTACGGATTGCCTCGACAAAATCAAACAAGAAAGCCGTCATTATGCCAAAAGACAGCTCACTTGGTTTAGAAGAGTTGACGGAATTAAGTGGGTGCAGACAGATAATTTTGATAGTTTTCAAAAAATTATAGAAAATATCAAAAATATTATAGCCAAATCGGAAATTATGTGATATAATATAAGTTGAAAGACTTTATAGTAAAAAAGCAATACATTGCTGTAAAAATTTTTTTAGGAGTGTTATTTATGAATAAGAATCTTAATCTTCAGGACGTTATACTCAACCAGATCAGAAAAGACAAGATTGCATCTACATTTATCCTTATGAACGGCTATCAGTTCAAAGGCGTTGTAAAGGGCTTTGACAGCTATGTTGTAGTTCTCGACTGCGAGGGCAAGCAGAACATAGTTTATAAGCACGCTATCTCAACTATCGTTCCGTCAAGATATATCAACATTCTTGACGCCGCAGGCAATTCAGATATTTAAGAGGGAAGCATAAAATGAATTCTCTGACCGTTAAAATACTTACCGGTCTGCTTTCTGTACTGATAATCACCACTATCGGCAGTCAGATATACAGCGCCCTCACCGAGCGTCATGACGCCGAGGAAGCCGTACTCGTTACAATAAACGAGGATATCGCTTTCAAGGGCGTTATAATCAGAGACGAAAAGGTCGTCACCTATGACGGCGGCGGAGTTTTGGATTATACCTATTCCGACGGCAGCAAGATATCTGTTGGCAATACCATAGCGTCAGTTTATTCTTCCGAGGACGCTGTTACGGCGAAAAACAAGATAAAGATACTTGAAAGCGAGATAGCCGCCCTTGAAAGAGCGCAAAATCCGGGTACGACGAATTACGTTCAGCCTGAAACGCTCAAAAGCAAGATAGATAAGGAATATAAAGAGCTTCTCTCGTATTCTTCTCAGGATAATTTCTCCGAGTTTGCAAAAACAAGAGAGGATATGTCCCTTGTGATGAATATTTATAATATCGTCACAAAGACCGAGAAAAGCTATGACGATAGGATAAGCCAGCTTCAGGCGAAAGTCAAGGAGCTTGAGAGCCAGACTTCCGGCTCGGACAAGACTATCACCGCCGACGAAACAGGCTACTTTGTTTCCTATGCAGACGGCTATGAGAGCGAGCTTACTACGGAAAACGCTTCACAGCTCACTGATAAGGATATCCAAAAGGTCATCGACCAGCCTAGTAAGGACGCTCCAAACGCCATTGGCAAAATGTTCTCTGACTATTCGTGCAGGATAGCAGGCGTTATGGATAACGATAAAAGGATAACCGAAGGCTCGTGGCTAAAAATGGCTCTCAGCACCACAAAGAACGTCTATGACGTTCAGGTGGAGTCTGTTAAGCCTTGCGAGGACGACGAGAACAAGGTAGTTGTCGTGCTTTCCTGCGACAGACTTGACGAAGCCCTTGTGGAATCAAGGGTGCAGTCTGCGGAGCTTATCTTTGACGAGTATCAGGGTCTTAAAGTCCCAAGAAGCGCAATACGTTTTCAGGGAGATCAGAAAGGCGTTTATGTTATACTCGGCAAGGACGTTACCTTTAAGAAGATCAACGTTATTTACGAGGGCGATGATTATGTGCTCTCTGAAAATACCTCAGACGAGGATTATCTGCTGCTTTACGATCAAATTTTGTTAGAGGTGGTATCAGATGAAGATGTGCAGCAAAGTAGATCAGACAGCAACGCTGTCACCTCAGGATAATTATTTTCCAGAGGTTCTTGAAAACTGTAAGGAAATATGTTATAATGTAGAGAACGCCAAAGCAAAATGGCGTAAGCCTGATGAAGATATCAGGATAATGGCTGTCACAAAGACAGTGCCGCCTGAAAAGGTGAATTTTGCCGTGGCTCAGGGCTTTAAGCTGCTGGGCGAAAACAGGGTGCAGGAGTATCTTTCCAAGAAAGACGCTTACGATAAAAGCGCAGAAGTGCAGTTTATCGGACATTTGCAGACCAATAAGGTGAAATATATAATCAATGATGTTACTCTGATACAGTCTGTGGATAACCTGAAACTTGCTAAGGAGATAAGCAGACTTGCAGTGAAGAATAATAAAACTATGAACGTCCTTGTGGAAATAAATATAGGCGATGAAGCTACTAAAAGCGGTGTTTCAGCAAATATGGCTGAGGAGCTTGTAAGACAGACCGCACAGCTGCCTAACGTTTCCGTAAAGGGTCTTATGGCTATCCCGCCTGTTGGCTCAGGAGAGGACGTTTTTGAGAAAATGCACGGTATTTTCCTGAGAGTGAAAGAGC
>CALEJX010000039.1 GCA_937898375.1 uncultured Ruminococcus sp. | reverse complement strand
CTTGAGCTTTGCGTCATTGAACTCCACCGCCGCATTTTCGCACAAGGTAAGAAAAGCCATGAGCAATATTACCGCCGCACAAACACCTATTCCTATCCACAGTCGCCCGACATCGTCCATTAAAAAATACCGTCCCTTTCATATCGGCGATAAAATTCGCCTTTTATTATATACTATTTATTATAGGCAACATATGCTTCTTTGTCAATAGATATTGTCACAAATTTTCACATTCTGCCTGAATTTCATATGGGCAATTTAAGATACAAAAAAGCAGACAAGCCGCAAAGCCTGTCCGCCCATATAAACAATATTATTTCTCAGCAGCACCTATCTTGGAAACTGCGTCCCTAGTGGTGTTTACGTCCTTAAGGCTCTTTGTAAGCACCTCAGCCGCCTCAGAAAGCGTCTTGTTCAGATTTTCTGAAAGCGCCTCACGGATAGCCTTGTCCTTAGCCTTAGCCTGTTCAACGATATCAGCCGCCTGCTTGTTGGCCTCTGAAGCTATCTGCTTTGCATAGTCAGCCGCCTGCTTGATGATCTCCTCCTGAGCCACAAGCTTCTTAGCCTCTTCCTTAGCCTTATTTTTTATCTCCTCAGCTTCCTTGTTAGCCTCAGTAAGGATATTCTTCTTATCTCTTGTCATATCCTTTGCACGCTTTATCTCACCTGGGAGGTTAAGTCTTATGCTGTCGATGTATTCACGCATCTGCTCAACATCGATCATTTTTTTCTGAGAAAACGGAACGCTTGATGACTTGTCAAGCAGTTCGTCCATAAGTTCAAGTATTTCCTCTACCGTCATTTTAAACACCCTTTCATTACTGATCTATATTATTGGCAGGCTTATAAAGCCTGTCAGTGATCCTGCCCTGTATCTGTTTCGGCACAAAGCCTGTGATATCTCCGCCAAAGCTTGCGATCTCCTTTACAACGCTTGACGACAGGAACATATTCTCTCCCGTAGTGGTGAGAAACACCGTTTCAGCGTCACTGTAAAGTTTTTTATTTGCAAGAGCCATTTGGAACTCATACTCAAAGTCCGACACAGCTCTAAGTCCCTTTACGATAGCATTAGCGCCCGTCTTTTGCAGATAATCCGCCAGCAGACCATTATAACAGTCCACCACCACATTATCAAGGTGCTTTGTGACCTCGATTATCATTTCCATTCTTTCTGTCGGCGTAAAAGCAGCCCTTGATTTATTAGCATTAAAGGACACCAGCACTATCACCTTATCGAAAAGCTTTGAAGCTCTGTCGATTATATCCAGATGTCCCAGCGTAACAGGGTCAAAGCTTCCCGGGCAAACAGCGATACGCATTAATAGTCCACTTCTTTCATTGGTATCTTATAGACCGTCAAAGCGGTCTTACCGTATTTATATCTCTTATGAAGCTTAAGTCTGCCGTAGCTTTCCACAAGTTCAAGCTCTTTTTCATGCTCGCACACAACGATAGCGCCCTCATTGAGCTTGCTCTCCACCAGCTCCAAAGCCTTTTCAACGATACCCTTTCTGTAAGGCGGGTCGATAAAAACTATGTCAAGCCCTGCCTTGGCGACTTTCAGATATTCCAGACTATCCATGCAAAGCACACGGGACTCCTTGTTGAAACCGCATGACTCCACATTGTCCTTGACGATAGCCACAGCTTCAGGATTGCTGTCCACAAAAACGCAGTGACTAGCCCCACGGCTGAGAGCCTCTATACCCATTTGACCGCTGCCTGCAAAAAGGTCAAGCACCGAGCTGGAGGGAACGTCGAACTGGATAATGGAAAAAACAGCCTCTTTTACCATATCCGTAGTAGGTCTGGTATCCATAGACTCCAACGTTTTAAGCTTTTTTCCTCTGCATGAACCTGTAATAACTCTCATAAAAAATAACTCCAAAATAAAAGTATATAACCATTATACAATATTAATTACCATTTGTCTATACTATTCAACGATATTTTTTTATTTTTTATACCGCACACAAAAAGGGACTTCACAGCGGAAGTCCCTTTAGTTATTTTAATTATGTACCCTAAGAAACAAGCCCTCGGCCAAGATTACTTTCTCTTAGAAACTACGATAGCTGCACCTGCAAGAGCGATACCTGCAAGAGCGATACCTGCTGTAGCGCCTGTAGCTGCTGTATTGTCAGAAGCTGCATTTGAAGATGTAGTCTTTGTGCCGTTTGTAGTAGTTGTGCCTGTTGCGCCAGCCTTTGAAGAAGTTGTTGCAGCAGTGCTGTTAGCCTTAGAATCTGTCTTGCTGTCAGACTTAGAATCTGTCTTAGAGTCTGCCTTGCTGTCAGTGCCGCTTGATGTGTTATCGCCGCCCTGTTCTGGGAATGTAAGACCAACTGTATACTGACCATTGCCAGTTACCTTTGCAAGTGTGAACTGAGTTTCTGCTGGGTTAAGGTCTGAACCGTCCTGCCAGAACTGAGTATTGAATGCAGCGCCATCCTTGGAGAATCCACCACCGAGATATGCCTGACCAGTTGCAGACTTATCACAAGCAGCAGCTGAAAGATCACTTGTAAGTCCGCTGATAGTAAATGTTACTTCGATAGACTTAGCTGGCATTGTTGAGAAAAGCTGATCGTTCATTGCCTTCTCTTCGCCGTAAACGCTTGGATTGTAGATATTAGCAAGCTCAAGCTTAAGCTCGCCGCCCTGCCAATAGAGGAGCTTTGGCTGATCGTTAATAGTTGCGTCTTCACCATCGATCTTTACACCATCGATAGTAACTTTGATAGGAAGTGAAGACCAATCTTCTGGACCCTTGCCGTTCTCGTCAAGAACGCCATTTGCCTTAGCCTCATCCTCTGTCATTGGGATATAGATACCAAATACAGAAACACCATTTGAATCGTTAGGACCCTTATCAGCAGCGAAAGCTGTTGTTGCCATAGCAGTTGTAGCTATAGCTGCTGCAGCCATGCCTGCGAAAATCTTTGTAAGTTTCATTTCTAAAACTTCCTTTCTTAAATAACTTTAAGTATATTGTACTTTATTTTCCGAAAAATTTCAATCGGCCGATTTAACAAATATGATATCGTTTTCTTATGCAATCATGACAAAATCTACTATTGGTTTTTAGAAATATAGCCCAATTTTTGCACTTCACAAAACTTTTTTATCTTATATAAAAATACTAAACCGTCATTTATCCAGCTTTTTCTTCTGCACCTTGCCAGCCACTTTCAGCACGATACCTCTCGGAGCAAATTTTGCTCCTGCATAAAGCGCCTTTATAGACTTCTCAGGAATAATGATGAGCTTTCTGCCGAACATTCCCTCAACAGCCTTTTTTGCGCAGAACTGCGGCGTTATAGAGCTTACGCCGAATTTGCAGTTTGCAACGTCATTGAACTCCGTGTCCACAGGACCTGGGCATACCGCACAAATGTGTACTCTGCTGTTTCTCGTCCTCAATTCCTCGTATATTGCACTCGTCAGGCTCACAACATAAGCCTTTGAAGCATAGTATGTTGCCATCATAGGGCCGCCGTACATAAGCCCAGCCGATGAAGCTATATTCATTATATAACCCCTATCAGCGGCAATAAAGTCTTTCAAAAACAGCTTTGTGAGCATATGCACCGCCGTAACGTTAGTGTCTATCATTTTAAGTTCAGTGTCAAGAGGGAGCTCGTCAAAACTGCCCACAGCGCCGAAGCCTGCGCAGTTCACAAGCACCGATATCTTCTCGCTCTTCGTCTCCTCATAAAGCCGCAAACATTCTTCCCTGTCGGAAACGTCGCAAACTATCACCCTTGTGTTCTCACCAATCTCCGCCGCAAGCTCCCTGAGCCTTTCCTCACGTCTTGCGCTGAGTATCACACGAAAGCCCCTTGCAGAAAGGTCTCTCGCTATCTCCCTGCCAATGCCCGAACTTGCGCCTGTTATCAAAGCCGTCTTAGCCATTTATACCATACCTCCACCCTTTTCAGGGATATCATTTGATTTTTGTCATATTAGTATATCACATTAGCTCCGCCCTGTCAAGCCTATGTAAAACATGCAGAAAAAGGGCTCAAAATTTGAATAAAAATGTCAAAACCTCTTGACATTTACTTCAAAGTATGGCATAATGTTAATACAATTTTAAAAAATAGAATAAAATTAAACTAAGGAACTAAGGAGATAAAAATTATGAGTTGTACCCTTTGCATACTTGCCGCAGGTCTTGGCAGCCGCTTCAAAGGCGGCATAAAGCAGCTTGAGCCTTTCGGACCGAACGGCGAGATAATAATGGATTATTCTATCTACGACGCCGTTGAGGCTGGCTTTGACAAGGTCGTATTCATTATAAGAAAGGATATCCGTGAAGCCTTTGATAAAATGATAGGCGACCGTATCTCAAAATATGTGAAGGTAGATTACGTCTATCAGGAGCTTGACTGTCTCCCAGAGGGCTATTCCGTTCCCGAGGGACGTGTTAAGCCGTGGGGTCATGGTCACGCAGTTTGCTGCTGCAAAGGCGTGATAAACGAGCCTTTTGCAGTAATAAACGCCGATGATTTTTACGGCAAGGAAGCTTTTGTGAAGCTCCACGATTTTCTCTGCAATGAAAACTCAGACAGCCAAAAGCTTCATCTCGGCATGGCAGGCTTTATACTGAAAAACACTCTCAGCAATTTCGGCGCAGTGAACAGAGGTGTCTGCGAAGTGAAAGACAGTATGCTCACTGACGTTGTAGAAACATACAATATCCGCCGTGAGAATGACGGCAAGGTCTACTCAGGCAAGGAAGAAACAGCCGAGCTTGACGAGAACTGCTATGTATCAATGAATATGTGGGCTTGTCCTGACGGCTTTATCGATAAGCTGAATGGTATGTTCACAGACTTTATGAAAGAAAACAAAGACAGCCTGACAGCGGAATTTCTTCTCCCTGCCGGCATCGATACAATGATAAAAACAGGCGTTGCGGACTGCAAACTTCTTGAAACCCACGATAAGTGGTTCGGCGTTACATATAAAGAGGATAAGCCTACAGTAAAAGCCGATATCGCAAAGCTTATAGACGCAGGCGTTTATCCTGAAAAGCTTTGGAATTAACACAAATAAAACAGAATAAAGTGTCAACAATAAGTCGGGCAGAACAAATTCTCCCGACTTTTTTGCGTCTGTTTGTAAAAAGTGAAGAAAATCCTTAATTCGACAAAAAAGCACTTGAAAAAGGCTGTAAAATGTGTTATGATAATCTTTGAAACGGGTCTGCGTCCTTGCAGGTCAGGAGAGATAAAATAAGAGGTAATATAATGGAGAGCCGAAACGGTAACAATTTGAGAAATATAAGAAAAAAAAGAGCCATGGCACAACAGAGTATAGTGTCCCTGAGCTGTCTTGTGTGCATAGCATTTGCGGCAGTGTGGGGTTTCCATGCAGGAAGCAGTAACAGCAAGGCTGTAGAAGCAAAA
>CALEJX010000038.1 GCA_937898375.1 uncultured Ruminococcus sp. | reverse complement strand
TTGCCTGTGCAAGCGGAATGTCGTTTATCAGTACTGATACAAAGGGAGATGTGGCACGAAATTATGGTACTATCGCAAACAAGTATTATGGCTACAATGTTTCTGTGCTTGATCTGCGTAACCCTACACGCTCAGACGAAAACAATATCCTGCACCTTGTAAACAAGTATATGGATATTTATCTGTCTGATAAAAACGACCTTTCGACAAAGGCAAAGGCGGAAAAGTATGCAAAGATAACAGCAAAGACAATTATCAATATCGGCGGCGGTGACAGCCACAGCTACGGACAAAACGCTTTTTTCTACGATGCGGCTGAGGGTCTGCTTGCTTCCGTTATTCTTTTACTTGCGGAGTTCGGCGAAAAGAACGAACGTCACATCGTTTCGGTGTTCAAGCTGATACAGGATCTTTTGGCAAAGTATCAGCCGAATCCCAAAGCAAAGCCGAAGATGTATTTTTCAAAGCTAATGGACAAGCTCCCATCGGAGCATAAAGCAAAATGGCTTGCAGGAGCGGCGCTGAATGCGTCAGACCAGTCTATGCTGTCTGTAATGTCGACTGCACTTTCAAGGCTCAACAGTTTTCTTGATTCTGAACTTGAACAAATGCTGTGCTTTGGAACGGCGATAGACGCAGAAAAGTTTTGCAATGAGAAGTCTGCAATTTTTATTGTTCTTCCCGAAGAAGATACGAGCAAATATTTTATGGTTTCACTTTTGATCCAACAGCTATACCGTGAGATATTAGTCATTGCAGATGAAAACGGCGGAAAGCTTAAAAACAGAGTTATGTTTTACTGCGACGAGTTCGGAACTTTTCCTAAGATAGAGGGTGCTGAAGCAATGTTCTCGGCAGGACGTTCAAGAAAAATATCAATCGTTGCGATAATTCAGTCCTTTGCACAGCTTGAACAGAACTACGGAAAACAGGGCATGGAGATAATCACCGACAACACTCAGCTTACCGTGTTCGGAGGTTTTGCGCCAAATTCTCAATCAGCGGAAGTACTGTCAAAAGCGTTGGGAGAGCAAACTGTATTGTCCGGTTCTGTATCGAACGGCAGAGATAAAAGTCAATCGCTGCAGATGATAGGCAGACCGTTGATGACCGTTGATGAGCTGAAAAGTATGCCCAAAGGACAGTTTATCGTTATGAAAACAGGCACGCACCCGATGATAAGCAAGCTGAAATTGTTCTTCAAATGGGGTATTAAATTTGAGGAAGAATACAAACTTCCCGACAAGACCGCACGTGCCGTTTCATACAAAGAGCGTGACGAGCTTATTCGTGATGTGGAGATAAAATATCCGCAGAAGAAAAAAGATATGCTGCCTGTGGAATTTGAGGAAGAGCCAAAGAAAAAGACCAATGTCAAGACCTAAGAGGAGTGATGTTTATTGATATTTCCAAGAAGAATTTACGATTTAGGTCTTAGCCACAAGGCTGTGGCTGTGTACTGTTATCTTGCAAATCGTGCGGATAAGAATGGGGAGTGCTATCCGTCCGTGCGCAGGATAGCCGAAGATTTGAGCATACACAAAAGCACGGTGTTTCGGGCGTTTAAGGAGCTTGAAAACCGTGGATTGTTAGAACGGATACCTCGCTATCATATCCAAGGAGGACGCCGCAGCTCGCTGTACAGAGTAAAGGGCGAGATAACAAAGGCAGGAGGTGGTGCGGATGTTTGATTGGATCGGCGACGCCATTGACTGGATAGGCGACGGAATATCAAGCCTTTGGGATAACACGGTAGGTTCTGCGGTAGACGCAATTACCGACGAGATATGGAATATTATGTTTGAGTGGCTTTTCAACCTCATTTACGGCGCAGTAGCCGATCTTTTTGAATTTATCAATGCAAGCACAAGCAGTATTTTCGCTCTGTCGTGGGTGCAGTCGTTCATAGCATTGTTCCACAGTCTCGCATGGATGCTGTTTGTCTGCGGACTTATCGTAGCGGTATTTGACACGGCGATAGCCTATGAATCTGGTCAGGCGAACATCAAAAACACTTGTCTGAACGTGCTGAAAGGCTTTATGGCGGCAAGTTTGGTTACTGTTGTTCCGCAAAGACTTTACTCGTTTTGCGTTAATTTGCAGGGTACATTTTCAAGCGATTTGCTTGGAAATTTCATATCGGGAACAACAACGACAGTAGCTGATTCGGGGCTGACCGTGATTATGGCACTGGCGATGGACGTAAGTCTGTTCAGCCTGTTTTTTATCATACTTTTCGGCTATTGTACAGTAAAAGTTGTGTTTTCAAACATTAAGCGTGGCGGCATAATGCTGTGTCAGATTGCTGTGGGAAGTCTGTATCTTTTTGGAGTTCCGAGAGGTTACACAGACGGATTTTACAGCTGGTGCAAGCAGGCCATTGCGACTTGTCTGACGGCATTTTTGCAGACAACGATACTCTATCTCGGACTGCTGACCTACACTCAACACGCTCTGCTTGCGGTTGGTATTTGCTTGTCGGCAACGGAAGTTCCGAGGATTGCGCAGATGTATGGATTGGATACGAGCGTCAGGGTCAATATGATGTCTGTCAGCCATACGGTCAGCATGGGAGCTAAGGCTGTTAATATGATTAAGACAAAAGCATAAGGAGTTGATACAAAAAATGAAAACCTACATCTACCCCGAAAACTTAAGGGCTACGGTAAAGCTGTGGTTCTGGAATGTCCGT
This sequence comes from uncultured Ruminococcus sp., assembly GCA_937898375.1. Taxonomy (GTDB): domain Bacteria; phylum Bacillota; class Clostridia; order Oscillospirales; family Ruminococcaceae; genus Hominimerdicola. Next base: position 2,048 of record CALEJX010000038.1, on the reverse strand, counting down.
GATTTTATCATAATCTGCGGCGGAATAATTCTGTCGGTTGTGGTTCTGGTAAACCTGTGGAATGTCCTGCCTTTTGCGGCGACTGCCTGCTTTGCTTTTCTCTCGCTTCGGGTTGACGAAACGGCGATTATGGACTATATTTTTAATGCTGCGAAGTTTTTTCTGACCTCGCAGCAAATTTTTTATTGGACGAAAGGAGCATAAAATTTTATGACAAAAAGGAAAAATAACGGCGTTCAAGGTCTTATCGGCTTTGAACGCTTTACTCGTTTCGGAGTAAAAACCGACAAAGCCGAAATAGCATTTTTCAGCGTAGAACCCACCAATATTTCAGTGCTTTCAGCGGCTAATATTGACGTGAAGATACATCATTTGATGATGCTGTTAAGCACGATACCGGACTTTGAAATTCTTGCTTTGGACTCTTGCGAGTGTTTTGATACAAACAAGATGTACGTCAAAAAGCGTTTGCAGACCGAGCAGAACGAGGCGGTCAGAAAACTGCTGCAAGCTGACTATGATTTTCTTGATGAGATACAGATTGAGATGTCCACGGCAAGGCAGTTTATGTTTGCTGTGCGGTTCAGACGTGAAAAGGACGAGCAGATATTCAGCACGCTGAATCGTGTGGATAAGGCAATATCGGAGCACGGTTTTGCGGCTAGGAGAATGACTAAGCCTGAGATCAAGCGTATGCTGGCTTTGTACTTCGGGACAAGTATTTCCGGAGATGATATCCCCGATATTGAGGGAGAGAATGAATTTGATCTGGAAAAACAGGAGGTGACTGTTAATGAGAATTAGAAAGCAAAAGAAAAAAGAACTGTCAGAAGAACAGTTTGAGATCATCGATACAAAGGACTTTTTTGACCGCATTTCACCGGGCATTATACGCTTTTACACAGATCACTACATCTGCGGAAACAGTTTCAGATGCGTCTGGGCTGTGACTGAGTATCCGCCGAGCACAGAAGAAACTGCTATACTTGCTCACCTTGCCGACAGAAACGGCGTTACGCTGAGGCTATATGACAGGCTTGTTACCGCCGCAGAACAGCGAAAGATAGTGCAGCAGGCAATGAGGAAAAATCATATGATGACGACTGTAAGTGATGTGAACGAGAGCATAAAGGCTCAGGATAACATAAATGATGTGGTGGAGCTGATAAGCGAACTACGCAGAAACAAAGAACCTCTTTTGCACACAGCTGTTTTTATTGAGCTAAAAGCAAGCTCTGAGGACAAGCTGAAAGAACTGCAAGCTGATATTCAAATGGAGCTTACACGCTCCAAAATATCCGTTGACAGACTGCTGTTACGACAGAAAGAGGGATTTCTTTCTGTTCTTCCCACAGGCAATAACGTATTCGCAAGTCAGTTTGAAAGAGTGCTGCCTGCAAGCTCGGTGGCGGATCTTTATCCCCTCAACTATTCGGGCAAGACCGATGAGAGCGGCTTTTATGTTGGAAGAGATAAGTACGGCACGAATATTCTTGTTGACTTTGATAAGCGTACAGAGGATAAGACAAACAGCAATATCCTTATCCTCGGCAACAGCGGTCAGGGCAAGTCGTATCTGATGAAACTGCTTTTATGCAATCAGCGTGAGGCAGGGAAAAGTGTTCTGGTCTTAGACCCTGAACATGAATACGAAGACTTATGTTCAAACCTTGACGGAACGTATATCGATATGATGTCGGGAGAATTTATGATAAATCCTCTTGAACCGAAAGCGTGGTCAGACGGAGAAAGGTCCACAGATGACAGTCCTGAAACCTTCCGAAAGGTCACAAGGCTCAGTCAGCACATCAGCTATCTCAAGGATTTTTTCAGAGCGTACAAGGACTTCACAGACGCAGAGATCGACACAATAGAGATAATGCTTATGAAACTGTATGCACGTTTTGGAATTGATGATCTTACAGATCTCGATAAATTGAAAAGCTGTGACTATCCTGTGATGTCAGACCTGTATGAATTAGTTGAAAAAGAATTTATGGCGTTTGATAATGCTAAGAAACACCTCTACACCGAAGAAATATTGCAGG
>CALEJX010000037.1 GCA_937898375.1 uncultured Ruminococcus sp. | reverse complement strand
ATAAGACAGCGGCACTCTTGTAGGCAGTGCGATAAAAACAGGGTCTTGATAGCTTCTGTGGTTTGAAGCGAAAATATTTCCGCCGTCCTTTGGTATATTTTCCGTGCCCTCAAAAGTGATATTGAAATACAAATGATAAAGTCCAATAACGATATATCTCAGCAGTGTATACCAAAACATATGAAAATGACCCAGCCTGTGTTCTTTTTTCACAGGTCTGACAGGCATTATCTCTTTTAGCTTACGCTCTTTTTTTTTAGTTTTTTCGGTTATCACCTTGTAGATAGCCTCAACAGACTCCTCAAGGGTCAGCTCTGTGGAGTCCACCTCAACGGCGTCATCAGCCTTTTTCAGCGGTGCTATCTCTCTGTGAGTATCGTTATAGTCACGCTGGATTATATCCTGCAATACCTCATCATATGTAGATTTGTCGCCTTTTTCCTGAAGTTCCTTGAAACGTCTTTCCGCTCTTGCTTCAGGTGCGGCGGTAAGGAAAATCTTCACGTCAGCATTTGGCAAAACTACAGTGCCGATATCTCTGCCGTCCATGATGATGTTGTTTTCTTTTGCGATATTCTTTTGAAGTTCAAGCAAAAATTCTCTCACCTCAGGTATAGCAGACACCTTTGAAGCTCCCATAGATATCTCAGGCGTTCTTATCTTGTCTGAAACGTCCTCGTCATTGAGCATTACTCTCTGCCCTGCTTCTGTGTAACAAAGTTTTACGGAGATATCCCCAAGAAGCGGCTTTATCTGCTCAGGGTCATCAAGATCTGCACCCTTGCTTATAACATAATAAGCTATAGAGCGGTACATCGCGCCTGTGTCTACATATACATATTCAAGCTTTTTCGCTACCGCCTTTGCGATAGTGGACTTTCCTGCTCCGGAAGGTCCGTCAAGAGCTACGTTTATTCCCATAACAAAATCTCCTTATCCAATTTTATCCGCACAGCTATATGCTGTGGAAAACGCTATCTGCAAATTAAAGCCGCCCGTATAAGCGTCAACGTCAAGCACCTCACCGATAAAGTAAAGCCCTTTACACAGCTTTGACTCCATTGACCGTGGGTCTATCTGTGAAACATCAACTCCTCCACGGGTGATGATAGCTTCCTCCACAGGGCGCATACACTTCACTGTGAACGTGAGCTTTTTCACAGTGGAAACGAGCCTTTCACGTTCCTCACGGGTTATCTGATTGACCTTTTTCTCAGGGGCGATACCGCACCTTTTTATTATAAGCGGTATTATCTTCGAGGGCAGAAGCTTGCCCAATGAGTTTTGAAAATCTCTGTTTGGAAAATCGCCGAAATCACGAAGTATCCTGCTGTCAAGCTGTTCATGGCTCAGGGCAGGTTTAAGGTCGATATCCATATAATACCTTGACTTGTTCATATCCCCAAGGTGAGCCGAAGCCGAAAGCACAAGCGGTCCGCTCAGACCAAAGTGTGTGAAAAGCATTTCTCCAAGCTCGTGAAAAAGCGGTTTATCTCTGCCCTCCTCACGAAGCGTCAAGGTGCAGTTTCTAAGAGAAAGCCCCATTGCAGAAGCACATTCCTCACGCTCAAACGTGACCACAGGACAAAGGGACGGAGTTATCGCCGTGACTTTATGCCCCACAGACTTTGCAAGCCTATAGCCGTCGCCTGTTGAGCCTGTCCGTGGATAGGACTTTCCGCCTGTTGCGACTACCACGCTGTCTGCGTAATATTCCCCATGCTCGCACTTAAAGCCCTCTGCTCTGCCGTCTTTGACGATAAGCTCTTTTACCTCGTCGTCGATAAACTGCACTCCGCTGTCCTCGCAGGCTTTCACAAGCGCTTTTACGATATCCTTTGCATTGTCGCTCACAGGGAACACCCTGTTGCCACGCTCAGTTTTAAGCTCCACGCCAAGGCATTCAAAGAAGCTCATAACGTCCTCGGGAGCAAATCTGCTCAGTGCTGAATACATGAATTTGCTGTTGCGTGGAATATTTTTCATAACAGTGTCAGCAGTACAGTTGTTTGTGACGTTACATCTTCCCTTGCCTGTTATCATGAGCTTTCTGCCCTGACAGCCGCTATGCTCGATAACAGCCACGCTCTTTCCACGCCAGCCCAGCTGAACTGCGCAGAACATTCCTGCCACACCTGCGCCTGCTATAACTGTGTCAAATTTTCTCACTGTGTATCTTCCTCGCTTTTTGCGTAAACGTCATACTCAGCCCAAACCTTTTCAAGACGTTCAAAGGTCTGCGACACCCTGTCGATATTTCTTATGGATACCGCAACGATAAGTGCGTTTATAAGGCTCAGCGGTGCAACGAGAGAGTCAACAAACGAAGCCATATCGCTTCTTGCAAGAAGCAGACTGTCTGCATACTTTGCGATAGGCGAAGCCTTTGAGTCTGTTATAGCTATAACGTTTGCGCCGTTGCTCTTTGCATATTTAAGCGCCTTGACGGTCTGCTTTGAATATCTAGGGAAAGAAATGCCTATCATAGCGTCCTTTTCGTCTATCCTCATTATCTTCTCGAACAGCTCGGAAGTTGTTGTACTCTGAACAAGCTTAACATGAGGGAAAATAAGTCCTAAATAATAAGCAAGGAACGAAGCGATAGAAGCCGCACTTCTCGTACCCATTATGTAAAGAGTATTGCAGGACACGATAGTATCAACGGCGTTGTTAAAGTCCTCCTTTGAAGTCTCCTCCAAAGTGCGCCTTATCTTGTCTATATCAAGATTAAGCACTCTTTCAAGCACGTTGTCACTGCTCATAAGGTCGGAAGTGACCTCTATTCTCTGAACAGTCGTGAGCTTGTTTCTCATAAGCTCCTGCAAGCCCTTTTGAAGGGCAGGATAGCCGTCATAGCCAAGTTCTGAGGCAAATCTTACCACAGTTGACTCGCTGACGCCCACAGTTTTTCCAAGCTTCTGAGCCGTCATGAAAGCCGCCTTGTCATAGTGGGAAAGAATGTAGTTTGCAATAAGCTTGTGTCCCTTTGACAACCCTGACACCTTTTCATTGATAAGCGTAAATAAATCTTTTTCCATTTCTATCTATACCTTTCA
>CALEJX010000036.1 GCA_937898375.1 uncultured Ruminococcus sp. | reverse complement strand
GCTGCCAGGAACAGCGCCCCCAGCCCTGCCAGTACAGGCACAGGCCAGTTGAGCGAACCTGTCTGCGGTATCTTGTCAGGTGTTGAGCTTGAGGAATCTGAACTTGACGAACTGCCGTCAGGTGTACTTGAACTGCTGTCTGTATTGCTGGAACTGTCAGACTTGTATGTGTTCTCAATAAGGAACAGCTTGCCATTGTTTTTGGTAACAACAGTATAGTTTGCAGGAATATCTATCTCCTTGACTGTCCATTCAGCCGGTGAATCATCTTTCCAAAAATACTCCCAATCGTTGTCAGCACTAAGGGTAACAGTGTTAAAAAGCTCGCCGTCACGATATATCTCAACCTTGATACTGTCAGGAATAAGCTTTTCCTGACCCTCAGGAACGACCCACGTCTTTCTTACGCCATAGTCACTGTCGCCGATCTTCTTATCCTCATATGTGAACTTGGTATAAACTGTTATCTGACCCTCAGCCATAATATCATTATCTATCTCGATAAGTGACGGTGACGGAGTGAACTTTGCCATTGTGTTCTCAAAGCTCTTGCCTGAGACAAGATACAGACCCACAGAATCAGCAGAAAGCTTTACCTCGCCGTTTGAGTCCGTCATGCCTGTGGAAACAGGTGCTATGCCGTCAGTCTTGACATAGTTATCAAGAGTATCCGCAACAGCCTGCATTTTTGAAGCGTCAGTAAAATCAGACATATCTATAGGATATTTGCTGAACTCGCCTGTGAGGACAAAATCTGCCTCCTTGCGCTCGCCGACCTTGTAAATGCTCCACTCAGCGCCGTCAACAGCTATTGTATCATTCTTGCAGACGATATTCACATCGATATTATTCGCCGCAGAAGCCGTCATTGCCATACTGCTCAAAGCTGAAACAGCCATTGCCGCCGTACACACAACAACCTTTGCAAGCTGTGAAAATTTAAGTTTCATCTTTGCTACTCTCCTTATCAGGTAGATTTTCGTCATTATCATCATTCTCAGGCTTATCAAGCATTGCAATAAGCTCATCATGAGAAATTTTTCTGCGCTTTGAATCGGCAAACCACCACACGAGCAATGCCACAAACAGTGGTATTGCCACAAACGGCACTACCACCAGTGAATCAAGCTGAACAGCGTCAGCCGTTATCTTTGAAGCCGTCTCTGCACTGTCCGCAGTGTCTATCCTCTTTGCACGCACAAGAAGTCTGTGAGAATTTACGCCGTATGGTGTGCAGGTGGTAAGGGTCACATGATCCTCCCCAGGGATAATGTTGAGCTTATCCATTTCATCAGGCAAAACGATATAAATATCCTCCACCTCGTATGTGTATACCTCTTTCAGCACAGTTATGGTGAACTCGTCACCCTCTGCCAGTTTATCAAGGTCACTGAAAAGCTTTGCCGACGGCAGACCTCTGTGTGCAGATATGACCGCATGAGTGTCCGCTCCGCCAACAGGCAGGCTCGAACCTTGCAGGTGTCCCACTGCGACGTTAAGCACGCCGTCACTTGTGCCATGATAGATAGGCAGCTCCACCCTAATAGTCGGAATGGAAATATAGCCCATTATACCCGTTCCCGTGATATCGAGGATATCCTCATAGCCCTTGACCTGATCGTAGTCCACAAAAGGTCGGGCAAGCTTTGCTATCTCCTCGTTGTATTCTCTGGCACGCCTGAGTATTTCCTCGTTTTCCTCGTCTGTGAGGTCATTTGCGGCTTTCTGATAAGTCGCCACCGCACGGCTTTGTGTCTTTGAGTTCCACCAGTCGCTTATCATTGGATAAAACATCACGGAGAGCCCCACAAGCAATAACAAGACCAATAAAATTGTAGTTGATTTACCGCTTTTCTTCCTCATGGAGTCCTCCCC
>CALEJX010000035.1 GCA_937898375.1 uncultured Ruminococcus sp. | reverse complement strand
GATTTGTTAAGCTGGCAGCTTAGGAAAACGATTACGCTCTGTAAAAAAATGTAAACTTTCTGTTTTGTAATCGTTAACAAGGGCTTTTTTGTGCGGAGATATGGACTTTTTGAAATAAGATGTGGGATTTGAGGCGGTTATTTCAAAAAGTGGGGAGATTTTGAAATAATATCGCTATATTTCTTGGTCTTTGCATTTATATAAAAATGAGGTGGTAAAACGCCAGCTCGCAGTTTGTCGCACTATTAGATAGTTACCTTTTGGTAACTACCTTACAAAAAAGTGCGTACTTTTCAAGTGCAGAAATGTGTGGTATGCTGATAACAACAGGGAAACCTGAAATAAAAAAATAAGGAGGAGATCACAATGAGTGAAATGCTGAACAGAGTTGCTGCTTTTGGCGGCGATAATGGTGCTTGCGGTGCCCCAGACACGCAATGCTGGAAAGAATACAATGAAAGGACAGGCGAGAGATTATGTTAATGGACATTATCAAAGCAAGACATTCTAACAGAAAATATACTGATAAGCAAATAAGCCGTGAAGATCTGGAGCTTATTCTCGAGGCAGGTAACTATGCACCGAATGCAGGCGGCGGACAATCACATACAAAGACAATAAACCAAATAGAATTAAATTAGTTGAACGAGGTGTTTAATATGGACGCAAAGACTTGTTTGAAGAAAATGCAGCTTGTGGGGGTTCTGAACCTTGCCACAGTTGATGAAAACGGTGCACCGCAGATACGTTGTGTGAGTGCTGTGCATTATGAGGAAGATTCCTTTTACTTTTTTACTGCAAAGGGTAAGAATATGACAAGAGAGCTGCTTGCAGACGGACGTGTGCAGATACTTGTCTACACGAGATTCAAGGAGATGATACGCCTTTCAGCAATGGCTTATCCTGTGGCTGAGGAAAAGCAGAAAGCCGCCATTGACACCATTTTTGAAGAACAGCCATATCTTGCAAATCTCTACCCCGATGACAAGCGATATATCGGTATATGCTTTGAGATAAAGGACGGCTCGATAGAGTATTTTGATCTTGGCGTAAACCCGATTTTCAGAGAAACATATATCATTGGTAACGGCAATGCAGAGTTCAAGGGCTATCAAGTTACGGATAAGTGCATTGGATGTGGAAATTGTCAGCAAGTCTGTCCGCAAAATTGCATTGACCTTGCAAATGGCAAAGCGACTATCCGTCAGCAAAATTGTTTGCACTGCGGCGCTTGCTTTGAAAAATGTCCTGTAAATGCTATCGAACGATCATAAAGGGTGAAAAACGATGCCAAATGAGAAATTAAATTATCTTATCTCATACTTGCTTTCAGAACATCCCGAATTGGAGGAACTGACCATTCCGACTTCTGAAAAAGAGCAATTTGACCTTTACCGCAGTTTGGTAAATATCCGACCTGCAAAAAAAGTTTCTGCGGAATATCTCAAAGCTGAGGACGAGTTCCTGCAAAAATTGGCGGCACAGAAAGGGATCACCGACGTTGCCGCTCTAAAGCCTATGGAGGAAAATATTTATCTTTGGAAAGGTGATATCACAACGCTGAGATGCGGTGCGATAGTGAATGCCGCAAACTCAGGCATGACGGGGTGTTATCACCCTTGCCATAACTGTATAGACAACTGTATCCATACCTTTGCAGGGGTTCGCCTGCGTTTGAAATGTGCGGAGATAATGAAAGCACAAGGGCATGAAGAACCCACAGGTACAGCGAAAATAACCCCTGCCTATGATCTGCCATGCGACAATGTTATCCACACAGTCGGACCGATAGTGCAGGGCAGACTGACCGAAAGGCACTGCAAGCTGCTGAAAAGCTGTTATGAAAGCTGCCTTGAACTAGCGGTGCAAAGCGGTGTGAAGAGCATTGCCTTTTGCTGTATTTCTACAGGTGTGTTCGGTTTTCCGCAGGATAAAGCAGCGAAGATAGCCGTTCAGACAGTGAGAGAATTTTTGTTGACCCATGATATAGAGGTGATATTCAATGTTTTTACAGAGAAAGACTACAAGATCTACAGCGGACTTCTCGGCTGAGATAGAACGTTTGAAAAATGAGATCGAAACCGCTGACGCCATTGTCATTGGTGCAGGAGCAGGGCTTTCCACTGCGGCAGGCTTTACATACAGCGGAGAGCGATTTGAAAAAAACTTTGCCGATTTCATAGCGAAGTACGGCTTTTTGGATATGTACTCAGGTGGATTTTATCCCTTTGAAACGCTGGAAGAGCACTGGGCTTACTGGTCGAGATACATTTACATAAATCGCTATATGGACGTTGACAATGGTGTTTACAAGAGATTGTTTGAACTTGTGAAAGATAAAGATTATTTTGTGCTTACCACCAATGTTGACCACCAGTTTCAGAAAGCTGGCTTTGATAAGCACAGGCTTTTCTACACTCAGGGAGACTATGGTCTGTTTCAGTGTTCTGAGCCTTGCTGTCAGGAAACGTTTGACAACGAGGATGTTGTCCGCAAAATGTACGTCCAGCAGAAGGATATGCGCATACCTACTGAGCTTATCCCACGCTGTCCACACTGCGGCAAGCCTATGACAATGAACCTGCGAGCAGACGACACATTCGTGCAGGACGAGGGTTGGTACAAAGCCTGTGACCGTTACAACGAGTTTCTCCGCAGACACGAAAATCTGCATACATTATTTCTGGAACTTGGTGTGGGATATAATACGCCTGCAATTATTAAGTATCCGTTCTGGCAGATGACGGCGAAGAATCCTAAAGCCGTGTATGCCAGCGTGAATGTCGGCGAGGCATTTTGTCCGGAGCAGATCAGATCACGGGCTATCTGCATTAATACTGATATAAAGTCGTTGATAGACTAAACCCGCAAGACAAAGACCCATAAGCCCCAGCAAGGCTTATGGTTCTTTATGCAATTTCTTGTGACACTTGGAACGAAATGTTGCTTTCCAAACATACCTATTTCGATGTTAAGACAATTTGGATCTGTGTCAAAATCTTCACGTTCCTCGTAATCATACTGTGTGCCATAATAGATACGGATAACTCCGTTGTCATTTATTACGGCAGGGTCAAAGCAGACATATTTCATCATAATTGTGCCGTCTGCATATTGTACATGACCTAGGTATTCATAAGGACCTGCTGGTTTATCGCTTACAGCAATAACCGCCATACCCATAATCGCCTGACATACAGTAATACAAATAATATCTGCCGTCATTGCCTTTGACTACATCGGTTGCATACATATATTTATACTTTGGATAATATGGATCCTGTTCTGCACGATATGAAACGCCTTCGCAACGCCAGTCACTAAGGTCATTTACAGGTGCAGAATATACGACGTAATCATCCATACAGAATGTATACCCACCCTCTCTGTCATGTGAGCCATAATGATAAACTCTGTCGCCGAACACGTGCGGCTCACCATGAGCAAATCATATTTTCAGCATTTATACAAGAGGATTTTTGGTGTAAGCGTTATGAACGATGTTATAAACAGCCGTATAGAACATTCAAAATATCTGCTTTCCACAACGAATATGCCAATTTATCAGGCAACCAAAATGTACGGGTATAAATGTGAACTGCATTTTATGCGGCAGTTCAAA
>CALEJX010000034.1 GCA_937898375.1 uncultured Ruminococcus sp. | reverse complement strand
GTTCGTCCGGAGATAGCTGATCCTATTTCTTCTATTGACAGCTATGATACGATATTCCTCGGTTATCCGATATGGTGGGGGCAAGAACCTCGTATTATAGATACATTCCTCGAAAGCTATGATTTCTCGGATAAAACCGTTATTCCGTTCTGTACATCGGGCAGCAGCGGAATCGAAACAAGCGAAAAGAATATCTCGGAGCTTGTTTCGATCGGCAATCAGTTGGAAGGAAAGCGTTTCCCTGCAAGTGCTACAAGGAACGATGTGAAAGCGTGGTATGATACGCTTCCGTTGAACGAAGGAAATGAAGATATGAAGCTGAAAATATCCGTCAATGGTACAGAGCTTACAGCAACGCTTGCTGACAGCACCGCTGCAAAGGAATTTGCAGAAAAGCTGAAAGACGAACCTGTGACCATTACTCTAAATGAATACGGCGGATTTGAAAAGGTCGGCAAGCTGCCGTGGTCACTTACCAAAACAGATGAGAGCATCGTGACCGAAGCAGGCGATATTATGCTGTATCAGGGTAATCAGATGACGATTTTCTATAACTCAAATTCATGGAGTTATACCAAGCTTGGACATATAGACAATATCACCGGCGAAGAACTGGCAAAGCTGTTCGGTGAGGGAAATATTACTGTAACACTATCATATTAAAACGGAGGTATCATTATGAAAAACGAAATGCTGACTTTAACGCAGGAGTGGGACAAGACCTTTCCCCAGTCCGACAAGGTGGATCACAAGAAAATAACTTTCCATAACCGCTATGGTATCACTCTCGCAGCCGATATGTATATCCCGAAGAATGCCGAGGGAAAGCTTCCTGCGATAGCGGTCAGCGGACCGTTCGGTGCAGTCAAGGAGCAGTGCAGCGGTCTGTATGCTCAGACACTTGCGGAGCGTGGTTTCCTGACTATCGCTTTTGATCCTTCCTTTACAGGTGAAAGCGGCGGAATGCCTCGATATATGGCTTCTCCCGACATCAACACCGAGGATTTTCAGGCGGCTGTTGACTTCCTTTCCGTGCAGAATAATGTTGATGCAGAACGTATTGGCATTTGCGGTATCTGCGGCTGGGGCGGTATGGCGATCAATGCAGCGGCTCTTGATACCCGTATCAAGGCGACTGTTACTGTTACGATGTACGATATGGCTCGTGTCAATGCCAACGGCTATTTTGATTCCGAGGACAGCGAAGAAAAGCGTTATGAGAAGAAAGCCAGTCTCAATGCACAGCGTACCGCCGATTACCAATCGGGTGAATATATCCTCGGCGGTGGCTGCCTGCCTCTGCCTGTTCCCGAAGATGTGCCGTTCTTCGTGAAGGATTACAGTGAATATTACAAAGGCAGAGCTTATCACCCACGTTCGCTCAACTCCAACGGCGGTTGGAATGTTATCGGCTGTATGTCGTTCATGAATCAGCCGATCAATACCTATTCCAATGAGATAAGAAGTGCGGTTCTTATCATTCATGGCGAAAAGGCACACTCCTGCTATTTCAGCAAAGATGCTTATGCCGCTATGACAAAGGAAAGCAAGTATGCCGATAATAAGGAGCTTATGATCATTCCTGACTGCGTTCATACCGACCTCTATGACGGCGGCGGCAAGAACGCTATCCCGTTTGACAAGATCGAAGCATTTTACCGTGAATATCTGAAATAAGGAGCAGAATTATGGCTAAAAAGGTACTTGTAATATCATCAAGTCTGCGTATCAAGAGCAATTCAGAGCTGCTTGCAAAACAGGCTGCAAAGGGTGCAGAGGACGCAGGGCACAATGTTGAATTCATTTCTCTGAAAGATAAAACGCTGAATTTCTGCAAGGGTTGTCTTGCCTGTCAGAAAACAATGAAGTGTGTGATAAATGATGATGCTTCGGAGATATGCGAGAAAGTCGGTAATGCAGATGTGCTGATCTTTGCAAATCCGATATATTACTATGAGTTGTGCGGTCAACTCAAGACATTGCTTGATCGCTGCAATCCGCTTTATCCGTCTGACTACAAGTTCAGAGATGTTTATCTGATAACCGCTTCTGCTGAGGACGGCGAGGAAGTCGCTGATACAGCAGAAAGCGGATTGCAGGGGTGGATAAATTGTTTCCCAAAAGTAAAGCTCGTCAAGGTGCTTTCTGGCGGCGGTCTGACCGCTCCTGCCGATGCGGAAAAGAATGACGAATGCTTACGGTCTGCTTATGAACTGGGGAAGAATGTATGACAACAACAGAATTTCTTGAATACATGAACAGTGGTAAACAAATCACGGCGGAGTGCGGCGTACATCAGACGATGCACCGGCTCAGTCAGGAGGCTATTCGTATCACTATGGAGATCAACAGCCGTTATCATACTCCCGATGAGATCAACGCTCTTATGTCGGAGCTTATCGGTGAGCCTGTCGAGGTAGGACTGTTTCCGCCGTTCTTTACCGATTGCGGAAAAAACATTCATCTCGGCAAGGGGGTATTCATCAATTCGGGCTGTAAGTTTCAGGATCAGGGCGGCATTTTCATTGGTGACGGTTCGCTGATCGGTCATAACACGGTGCTTGCAACGCTGAATCACGGTCTGCTCCCCGAAGAACGCCACAATCTGATACCAAAGCCGATACACATAGGCAAAAACGTATGGATAGGCTCTAACTCTACTGTCCTTTCGGGTGTCACTATCGGAGATAATGCCGTGATCGGTGCAGGCTCGGTCGTGACAAAGGATATTCCTGAAAATATGATAGCGGTCGGAAGTCCGGCAAAAGTAAAACGCAGTGTTTATAAATAGTAGAAATATAGCCGTTTTTGGTATTATGCACCCAAAGGGTGTGCTTGACACGAATGAAGTCAAACTGAAATCACGTCTGATTTATGGTTCCAAACTGATTGACAGCAATCATAATCGTTTGGAAATTGATGTGGAGTCCGCTAAGCTTGTACGAATGATTTTTGATATGTTCCTGCATCAGGATATGATCTGACTGCACTTGGACAGAAATGTTCAGGTGCAGTTTTTATATGCGGCACAATTCCCAAAGCAAAAAATCCCCGATTATTTGGGAACTTGAAAAAAGTGCAGATTTGCTTTTTCATTGCTTTTGTGCTATGATGATTACTACAGCAAATTCAAAAGCCTGTCTGTTGATTCGGAGATGATGACATAGGCAGACCATATACTGACTTCAATACGCTGTATGCAGTAGATGAGCAGACCAGAAAGATGATCCGTCATCAGGAATATTTGGATCG
>CALEJX010000033.1 GCA_937898375.1 uncultured Ruminococcus sp. | reverse complement strand
GCATTTCTCAGGTCTGCAAGGGAGAAGTTTGAAACTGCCGTAGAAATATCGTGTCTGTATTTTGCAAATGACTCAGGACGTGTAAAGCCTGTTATAGCCGAGAAAAGCATTATAACTGCAAGCACCGCAGAGCTTAAAACAGCCGTGAATTTCATGAACACATTATAGAAACAAGCTTTCTGCTTCTCAGAGGTAAAATAAAATGTGCGCTTTCGTTCATGTACAGCAAAGGTGTTTTTTCTGCCTGCTTTGTTTGTGGTATGGTTTATTATGTGCAGCGCAAGCACTGTAACCCAACATACAAACAGACCTATGACCGTCCACATAGAGGGCTCCCAGCCCCAATACATTCCAAGCTCGAAAACAGGGAATGTGATAATAAATAAAAGTGGAAAATCTATCCTATAAATACAAGCTGCCGCCGCTCCTAGACAAATAAGCGTTATAAGCAGTACAAAGAAGTTTGACGCAAGATAAGGATAGTCAACAGTAGATATGCCGTTGAGCTGCACGCCAAGAGTTGAGTTAGGCTGATTTGCCCGTGAAAGATATCTATCTATAACAACGAACAAGCCATATTTTATTGTTGATATCCTACTCACAAGATAGATAACATGAAGTATAACCACCCCAAGAGCGGAAAACTTCACTATTTTGTGTGACGATCTCATCATACCAAACACAAGTGAAAGCACAGCGGAGTAATAGATAACAGTGGTCTTGTATATTTCCATATCCAGAAATGATACTGCCATAAACGCCGTGCATAGGGTCGCCACAAAGGTCAGAAGTATCTGAAACCACAGGTATGAGCCTGAATTGTGTTCATGCTCACAATTCATAAGGATATCGCCGTCACTGCAGATACCATTGCTGCTGATAAATCCTATATCTTTGTTTTTACTTTTTATTCTTTTCTTTTTCATGTTGTCACCTTTATAGACATATTTCCTGTATGCTTTCGGCAACGTGTTTTGCAGTAACGTTTACTACCTCTGCAAACTCATCGTTAATAACGCTGTCTTTCTTTTTGTTTGTGATAAGCATATAGGAATAGCGGAACGCCAGATCGTTGTCGTTCATAACGCCGCTGAGGATGCTGTTATACACGGGAGAAAAATACATCAAGTGACCGCAATTATATCTCTCAGGCTCATTGATGTAATTTATCATAGACAAGTCAGGCTCATCATAAACAGAAGCCTGAAGCAGCAGACTTATGAGCAGCCTTGCACTTTCCTCATCTGTAACGTTCACTACCTCGCTGGTATCTTTCTTTTTATCATACCATACTACCTTATGAGGTGTATCATTCTCTATAAGATAATAGGATATAGACGCTATAGCCTCCACAAGAGTGTCATATATGAGCATATAATCATCAGTATTCGTGTCAAGGTGAAGATCCGCCATAAGCACGATAGAGTTTGATATAGGCAGGGAATAATCCTTGACCATGGTCTTACCCTGCTTTGCAGTAAGCTTCCAGTGTATTCTGTTTATCTTGTCGCCGTCATGATATTCGTGGATATCAAATATCTCAGAGGGATCATCGCCCTTTGAAGTTTTGGAATAATCGTCAGTTTCAAGACCCATTTCTGCGTAATTTGCAATGTTGTTTTCAATAGGTATATAGTCAGGAACTATAGTGAAAGTGCTCTCACCAAAAAGCTGAGAAGCAGCGTCAGAGCATACCTTTACCTTGAAAAGCTTCAGCATATCCACAATGCGGCAGCGTTTTATTTTCATGCGCACTGTGCCATAATGCTTTGCAGAAA
Source organism: uncultured Ruminococcus sp. (assembly GCA_937898375.1). Taxonomy (GTDB): domain Bacteria; phylum Bacillota; class Clostridia; order Oscillospirales; family Ruminococcaceae; genus Hominimerdicola. The sequence goes on along the minus strand of CALEJX010000033.1, from coordinate 7,844 downwards.
CGTGCAAAGTAAGATACTGAACATCATCAGGATAAAGGGGAGTGTTTATCTTCATGGTATTTTTGTCGCCTTCAAGAGTGTTGTAATATTCTATCTCTATTATCATGTTGGCAACAGGCAGTTTTGAACGATTTTGCAGTCTCAGCACAACAGGTATTTTCGATGATCTGCCTGCAGTTTTCTGAGTGTTCACAAAACCAACGCTTATTTTCTTTGACATCTTTTTGAGCATGACAAATAAAATTATAGGCATGACAAGCAAGAATGCAAAGAGATAAAATGAGAAGCTGCCCACATATAATATATAAAAGAAGATAGAGGTGATAAATAATATTATATATAAAATCAGCATTTGTTCCTCCGTTATTTGCTAACTCTCGGAACCTGAACTGAGGAAATAACGCCTTTGAGTATTTGTTCGCCTGTGAAGCCGTTTATCTTTGCCTTTGAGTTGAATACAAGTCTGTGAAGCACAACATCTTTGAAACTGTAGATAACATCATCAGGGATAACATAATCTCTGCCTTTAAGAAGTGCCGTCGCTTTTGTCATTCTAAGCAGTGCAATAGTTCCTCTAGGTGAAAGACCGAGCTTTATGTATTCGTTGTTTCTCGTTGCATTTGCAAGCATAGCAATATATTGGAAGACCTGATCTGAAACATAAATGTTTTCCACAACTTTTCTTGCCTGAATGATGTCCTCAGCAGACACCACAGGTCTTACATTATCCACAGGCACAAGATTTTGCTTTGATTTTAGCATTGCAACTTCGTTTTCAAGGCTAGGATAGCCCATTGTGAGCCTTACTATAAATCTATCCATTTGCGACTCAGGGAGCATTTGCGTGCCTATAGAGCCAACAGGGTTTTGTGTTGCGATGACGATATAAGGGTCAGGCATTTTGTGGGTAACGCCGTCTACAGTTACCTTGCCCTCCTCCATTACTTCAAGAAGCGCAGACTGCGTCTTGCTTGAGGTTCTGTTTATCTCGTCTGCAAGGAAAAGATTTGTGAGCGCCGCACCCTGTTTATATTCAAACTTGTGTGTTTCTTTATTAAGTATGGTAAAACCTGTCACGTCTGTAGGAAGAACGTCAGGGGTGAACTGTAATCTCTTATAGTCAAGGGAAAGCGCCTTTGAAAGCGCCACTGCAAGAGTAGTCTTTCCCACACCCGGGATATCCTCGATAAGTATATGACCTCCTGCGAGTATAGACAGCAGGACTTTTATGATTATCTCGTCCTTGCCTATAATTACCTTTCTTACCTCATTTATCACGCTTTGTGACATATTCAGTACTTTTACCTGTTCTTCAGTTAAGCTGTTGTTCATAATTTTCTCCTTTGTTTTGTATATTTCTTTTATGTCCGCAATATTTGTACACATTGCATTAATATTATACCACAAATGCAGCAGTATTTCAAGCATTTTGTGCGATAAATATGTACAATAATGGGTATCTGTGTCTGTGTGAGAACACAAAACATATCTGTACTAAACCGCAGACTTAGAGCATAGTTATTTCATAGGACAAGTCAAAAGGAGCGTGAAAAAATGATAAGAGAAGTCAGCAAGATAAAATACGTTTACGAACTGCTCACCCCTCGCATAAGGGGAGCACTTATGTCAGTTCCTGAAATAGAGCGTGACAGGATACAGGAAATAAGGCTTCGCAGGGGCAGACGGCTGTCTGTTACCATATTCTCAAAAGAGTATTTTGTCAATGATTATGGCAGGCTCATGAATAATATCGGTGACAGCGTTGAGGTAACATCAGAAGATATCGAAACTATCTATCAGAGAGCCTTTCAAAATTCACTTCACAGTTTTCACAGAGAGATAGCGAGGGGCTATATAACAGTTTCAGGAGGGTGCAGAGTAGGCTTCTGCGGAACTGCCGTTCTTGACCCTGCAAAAGGATATGCTGTGGAGTCGGTAAAAAACATATCTTCTCTTAATATAAGGATAGCCCGTGAAATGATAGGCAGCTCAGACGATATATATGCAAAATGCTTTTCAGACAAGCCCACGAGCCTGCTTATAGCTTCGCCACCCTCGGGAGGAAAGACCACAATACTTCGTGACCTTGCAAGAAAGCTTGGTGAACGCTGGCGTGTTGCGCTTATAGACGAGCGAAACGAGTTTGCCGCAACAGTGGCAGGTGAGCCGCAAAATCTTATAGGCGCAATGACGGACGTGTTTAATTCCTACAACAAGTATGAGGGCATAATGACAGCTGTCAAGGTCATGTCGCCGCAAATACTCATATGTGACGAGATAGGTTCTTCCGAGGACAATGAAGCTTTGCAGTATGCGCTCAACTCTGGTGTAAAGCTTATCGCTTCATGCCATGCTTCAAGCCTTGAAGAACTGAAAAAACGGCGTTATATCTCAAAACTCATAAAAGACAAAGCTTTTGATGCGCTTGCAGCGCTTGGCACAGGAACAATGTGCGGCAGGCTGGTATCATTCACCAAAACAGGAGCATGAAATGATAAAGCTTATAGGCTGTGTGCTGATAATAGCCGCCTGCACACAAATGGGCTGTGCAATGGCGGCGGATAAGATACGGCAGATGAAATATCTCAAGCTTCTCAGACGGCTGATATTTGAAACACGGGCAATGGTTGAGGGCGGAATGACTTTCGGGGAGATCATTTCAAAATTAAGCTCTCAGAAAGATTATTTTGACTTTACATTTTTGTCACAAGATACATCTTCGCCAGATGTACGCAGAAGAATAACTGAGGAGATACATAAGTCAAAACTTTTTGACAATGAAAGCAGGCAGACAGCCATAGATTTTTTTGAAAAACTCGGCACAACAGACACAAACGGACAGCTTGCATACATTTCCATGAGCCTTGCCACACTTGACGAGCAGATAAGCAGACTTTCAGAGAATTTCACCTCGCAGGTGCGGCTATGCAGGGCTTTGGGCGTTCTCAGCGGAGCTTTTATCGCTATTCTGCTAATATAGCCATAGCAAAGGATAACCATAATGAAGGGAACATAATTTTATGGATATAGATCTCATTTTCAAAATCGCCGCCATAGGAATTATCGTTGCCGTGCTTAATCTCTTGCTGAAACGAGCGGAGCGTGACGAGCAGGCAATGATGACAACTCTTGCAGGGCTTATTGTCGTTCTGCTTATGATAGTTAGGCAGATCGGAAATCTGTTTGAAACGATAAAAGAAGTGTTTGGATTGTATTAATGAAAATATTTACAATAGCGTGCTTTTGTATTTTCTCAACTATAGTGTGCAAAGCCATTGAGAAAGACAGCCGTGAGATAAAATATGCGGCTGTGCTTGCGGCGGCGGCAGTGGTGCTTTTTCATTCTGTGGCATTTGTGAAAGACCTTATCTCTGTTTTTGAGGACCTTTTCACACTGTCAGGTATTGACGATATGTATCTTTCCATACTGTTCAAGTCCCTTGGCATATGCTATATCGTACAGCTTGCTTCCGATTACTGCAAAGACTGCGGAGAAAACGCACTTGCGTCTCAGGTCACATTGGCAGGAAAGCTTGCAATGCTTTCTGTATCGCTGCCGCTTTTCAAAGCGTTTGTAGAAATAGTAAAAGCACTGCTTATATAGGATATACATATGAAAAAAATAATTGCCGCTGTTATTATATTCCTTGCGGTCATGTTTTCGCCGCAGGGAGTATATGCAGACAGCGAGGAACAGAACAACGAATACTATGACAGGCTCATAAGTGAAATAAACGAGGGGCTGTCTTTTGAGGGTGATGAAGATGTAAAAACAGTACTTGAAGATAATAACATTACTTTGGAAGATCCGTCTTCTGCAGCAAATATAAGCGCTTCTGATGTGATAAAGCATATTTTTGAAAACTTTACCGCCGCTTTGCGAAGCCCCCTTATAATGCTTGGAAAAATAACAGCCGCTGCTATGCTTTGCGTGCTGGTGAGGTCAATGTCAGCCGAGGGTACAGTGGACAAGGTGTTCACTCTCATATGCGTTTTGACTACAGTGCTTGTTATAAGCGACACTGTCACTGACAGTCTTTATTCTGTAAAGACTTCTATGGAACAGATGAACAGCTTTATGATGTCATACATACCCATATTTTCAAGCGTGGCAACAGCAGGGGGCAGTGCGGCGGCAGGCGCAGGATATTACGGTGTTATGCTGATAATATGCGAAAGCGCTGGCATATTGGCGGATAAGATACTTGTGCCATTTTTGTCGGCAGTGCTTGCAGTGACCCTTGTTTCTGCAATAAACCCATCTCTTGACCTTGGAAGTCTTGCAGAGTCGGTGAAAAAGCTGGTCATATGGGTGCTTGGCATTGTGATGACCCTTTTTACAGGGCTGTTATCGATCCAAAGTTTTGCAGGAGCGGCGGCTGACAATCTTTCTGCAAGAGCCGTAAAATTTGCGGCTTCAAGCTTTATACCCGTCATAGGCGGCTCAGTATCAGAAGCTTATTCAGCGGTAAAGGGAAGTATAGGCGTAATAAGAACAAGCGTCGGCGTGATAGGCGTTATAATAATGGCTGTGATAGTTGCAAAACCTTTGCTTACGCTTCTTGCAGTAAAGCTTGCAGTGTGGATAGGTGCGACCATAAACGATATTTTTGGCATAAGCAGTAGCGGCGGACTTCTTAAAAGCATAAATTCAGTTTTATCGATCGGCGTCAGCATTCTTGCAGCTTATTCTATAATGTTCGTTATCTCGACCTCCGTCGTCATAATGACAGCTATGAACACAGGAGTTTAAAATGAATACAGTTAAAGCAGTGATATTTACAGCCTGCATAATAGGCGTGATAACTTCTCTAACGGATATCGCCGCACCTGAGGGAACTTTAAAAAAACAGCTTAGATCAGTGCTTGCAGTGATACTTTTGCTTGCGGTCATAACGCCTGTAATGGGGCATGGATTCAAAGTCACCCTCAGCGAATATACAGATCTTTCTGATCTGCCAGAGTTTGACGGCGTTTCAACGGCGGCGGAGCTTTATTATCTGTCCGAATCCGAAAGCAGGCTTGAAGAATATTTTCGGGATAAGCTGAATAAAAATGGCATAGAAAATGTCAGGGTGGACATAACCACGGACATAAATGAATATAATGAAATAGAGATAACAGCGGTAAGGGTATATCTGACTAAGACAAGCGACAGAGAGCTTGTTGAAAAGCTTATAGCAGAAGATCTGCCTGAAACCCAAGTTATCGTGCAGGAGGAATAAACATTGCTGAAAAGTAAAGTTGAGGGGAAAATAAGGGCTCTTAAAAAGCTACCTATGAAAACAAAGATAGTGATAGCGGTGGGTATAGTAGGGATATTGCTTATCTTACTTTCTGAAATGTTTCCGGCTAAAAATACGGCAGAGAGCAAAAGCGTTCCCACAGAAAGAGTTGCCGCTGATGATACAGACAGCTACAAAAAGCAGATAGAAAAAGAGCTTAAAGACGTTCTTTCACAGGTCAGGGGAGTTGGGGAGTGCGAAGTAATGGTGACAGTGGAGGGTACTACTGAATATGTTTATGCCGAAAACCTTAACAAAAGCACTGACAACAATGGCGACAGAACAAGCGACAGATATGAAAATGAGATAGTAATAACTGACAATGACGGCAAAAAGGAGGCATTGGTCAGAAAAATAATAAAACCGCAGATATGCGGCGTTGTCATTGTCTGCGAGGGAGGTGGAGACATAAAGGTAAATGAGCGTGTACTTAAAGCAGTTTCGACAGCACTAGGCATATCAAGCAGTAAGATCTGCGTTGAGGGCAGAAAATAACAGAAAGAGGTAATAAAGATGAAAAAACCGACCATGATAATAGGCAAAAAGCAGATAATCCTTGCAGGAATGACGCTGATACTGGGTCTTGCAGTATACATAAATTATGCAGTATCGACCTCAGACGGCAAGATAAAGGCGACAGATGTTGTGAAAAGTCAGAGCGTGAATTACGGCGACGCACAGCTCGTAAGCACTGACAGCGCTTCGGATTATTTCGCACAGGCAAGAATAGACAGAATGAATTCAAGGGACGAGGCGGTAGAAACTTTAAAGAATATAATGAACGGCGGCGATTCCACAGATGAAGAAAAGAAAGTCGCCGAAGAGGAAGCTTCAGCCATGACAGGGCTCATGGAGTCGGAGAGCAAGATAGAAACCCTTGTAAAAGCAGCAGGCTTTGAGGACTGTGTTGTTTATCTTGACGGCGACAACGCAAATATCGTTGTTAAGACCGACAGCGACGGGCTTGTTGCAAGTGAAGCGGCTCAGATAAAAGATATCTTGCTCAGCGAAGTTTCAGTTGCAAATGAAAACATCAGAATTTATGATGTAGAATAAAATTTGTCAGCAAATAAAAAAATCCTTCAAAATACTTGTAACCTATTGAGTTTTATGCTATAATAATTGTAAGTATAGATTGAAGGATTTCTTTTTTATATCTAAAAAGGGAGGCTCGGATAAATATGAATGATGTTTCAAAGAAAGTAGAAAAAAGCCTGCACATAAGTCAGGACGTTATAGCGCAGATCGTTACAAACTCTGTTAATGAGGTAGAGGGCGTTCATGGTATCGCTCCTGTTATGAAGACCCCACGCCAGCTGTGGTTTAGACAGGAAAATTTCGGCAATATCAGAATAGGTCTTGTTGACGATGTTCTTTCAGTGTCTATAGGAATAATACTTTGCCGTGGAGCTAAGGCAGTTTCCGTTGCCGAGGAGATACAGGATAAAGTAAAAAGCGCAGTTCAGAATATGCTTGGACTTACTGTTGCAAAGGTAAATGTTACTATATGTGGAGTTGACCTTTCGGAAAAGGAATAAGGCTCAGACAAATATAAAATGAAGGAAGTGTTTTTGTGCCAATTAAAAGGCGTGAAATAAGAGAATCAGCATTTTTGCTGATATTTGAGAAACTGTTTAGACAGGACGAGGAGCTTGACGATATTTTCATGTCCGCCATGGAAGTGAACGAGATCATCGTAAATGACGAAGTTAAAAAGCTTGTGGAAAATGTTTGCGAAAAGCAGGACGAGATCGACGGCATAATCAGCAAGTTCAGCAACAAGAGAACTGTCGAAAGAATACCTAAGATAAACCTTGCGATACTCAGACTTGCTATTTACGAGGCACTATATGAGGAGAACGTTCCTGTGAACGTTGCCATAAGCGAAGCTGTAGCTCTTGCTGGCAAATATGCCCTTGAGTCTGACGTTTCATTCGTAAACGGTGTGCTAGGCTCATTTGCTAAGGAACAAGAGGAAAAGCAGTGAGTTTTGTACTCGGAATAGACACAAGCAATTATACCACATCATGTGCGCTGTTAAATACTGATGATATGAGCGTCAGGTCATGCAAAAAACTTCTGCCTGTCAAGCAGGGAGAGCGTGGGCTAAGACAATCTGACGCTGTGTTTCATCATACCAAACAGCTTCCTGAGCTTATGCGACAGCTTTTTGATAAAAAGTATGACATAGGTGCGGTGGGGTATTCCTATGCGCCAAGGTGTGCAGAGGGGTCGTATATGCCTTGCTTCCTTGTGGGAGAAAATGTTGCCCAAGCGGTGTCTCTTGCCTGTGGGGCTGACCTTGAAAAGACTTCACATCAGGTGGGACATATACTTGCGGCGCTTTATTCCTGCGGAAAGCTTGATATGCTCAGCTCCGACAAGCCTTTTGCGGCTTTTCATGTCAGCGGCGGCACTACAGACCTTCTTTTGTGCGAGTCTGATAGTGATAAGCTGATAAATATAACTCAGATCGGCGGAAGCCGTGATCTTAAGGGCGGACAAGCAATAGACAGAACAGGCGTAAGGCTTGGGCTGTCTTTTCCATGCGGTAGGGAG
>CALEJX010000032.1 GCA_937898375.1 uncultured Ruminococcus sp. | reverse complement strand
AGCTTTCAAAAGATCTTCAGGACGATATTATTTCACGCACGGAGCATATTGCCGTATGACGGGTACGGTCTTTAATATACAAAACTATTCCCTGCATGACGGACCCGGCATACGGACAGTGGTGTTTTTAAAAGGCTGTCCCCTCAGATGTATATGGTGTTCCAATCCCGAATCGCAGGAAACATATCCTCAAATCTATTTTGATGAAGCCAAATGCATACACAACAAAGGGTGCGATATGTGTTCACAGATATGTTCTTACGGAGCATTTTCTGAGGGAAAACTCGATCATACAAAGTGCATAAACTGCGGAAAATGTGCCAAGATATGCCCTTCAAAGGCTGTAAGCATATATGGCAAAACAATGTCGGCAGAAGAAATAGTAGATCTTGTAGAGCAGGACAGAGCTTTTTATCGTCATGGCAAAGGTGGGCTTACGTTATCAGGCGGCGAGCCATTTTTGCAGGGCGAATTTGCATTGGAGATACTAAGGCTGGCAAAACAACACAGGATAAGCACAGCGGCTGAGACCTGCGGCTGCTGCGATACGGAAACACCGCGTGAAGCGGCGAATTTGCTTGACTTCATAATGTTTGATGTAAAAATGCTGGACGAGCAAAAACACATAAGATACACAGGCGGTTCTAACAAGGTGATACTGAAAAATCTTGAAATGCTGTTTGAAGAATTTCCTGCTCTTCATAAGCGCATCAGAACTCCTGTTATACCAACTGTAAATGACAATGAAAGCGACATCGCCGCTATAAGAGATTTTTTGAAAGGCAGAGAAAATTATACTTATGAATTATTACCATATCACCGTGTCGGGCAAGGAAAATACAAAATGCTTGGCAGAAAATATCCAGAGCTGCCTGAACGGCTTGACGACAGTCTGTTTTATCGGCTGAAAGATCTTATAGAATAAAAAAAAGGAACAAGGGGTGCAGGGTATTGTATAAAGTTTTGATAGCCGTTAGTGATGAAAAAATGATAACGGAAATAAAAGCTCTGCACGTTTGGGGCGGATCGTCAGGATTTGAATATTTCCTGACAGAGAACAAAAAAGATAAATTATTTTCGGATTTGAAAGAAGAGCGATACGACCTGCTCATAGTTGAAATGTCAGCAAATGATGAGACTTTGTTTACAGCGCTCAAACGTATCAAAGCAGAAGGTCTGTGCCGCCGCATTGCGCTTTGCGGCAGTGTTGGCGATCTGCAAACTGCAAGAAAGGGAATGCTTATAGGAGCATATGAGTATTTTATCTCTCCCCTAGAGCCAAACGATATGATAAGGCTGTTTTCAAGAATAAAAAAAGAGGAAAACGGAAACGCTGCCTCAGAAATATACATTGCAGACGAGCTGCTTGAGCTTTTTGAAAATCGCAACAGCAGCATAGGTGAATATCTTAGAACGATAACCGATATCGGCATTGCAAAAAATGCGGTGAAAAGCGTTGTTTCAGATATTTTTAGCCAAAATGAATGGCTCGACCTTTATGTGCGTGAGGACCAATATCTCGGTTCAGATGATAATAACGACGATCTCATAGAAAAATTTCTCTCATTCTTTGAAATATACTGCAAGCTTTATCCTCCGCACAACGAAAAGATACACAGCGTAATAGATTATGTTCTGTTTAATCCTGAAAACGATCTTAGGCAAAAGACCTTATCGGAAAAACTTTATATAAACAGTTCATACCTTAGCACAATGTTTACCGCTCAGACAGATACACGTTTTGTTGATTACATTACCATAGTAAAACTGCATAGAGCGGCATGGCTGCTTAGGAACACAGGAATGAAAATAGTTGAGATAGCAGAACGGCTCGATTATAAGGATATCGGATATTTTTCAAAGCAGTTCAAAAAGCTGTTCGGCATAACTCCTTCAGGTTATCGTGTTCCTGAAAATTATGATTTTACGATATAGGGTGATAAAATGAATTGGAATTACAAACAGCCTGTTGAAATATTTTTCGGCAACGGAAGAATATCCGAACTGAAAAGTATTATTGAAAAGGCAAAGCGACCGCTGCTGGTAAGCAGTCCTTTTTTTGCACGAAACGGACTTGCCGCCAAGCTCCTTGCTGATAAAGAGGGCGAGATATTTAGCAATATCTCGGTCGACCCCGACTGTTTCTGAAGTAAACGAGTGTGCCAAACTTGTGCGAAAGATAGAGCCTGACATTATCATTGCCATAGGCGGCGGAAGCACCATAGACCTAGCTAAGGCGGTATCGATATGTGCAGATGATATTTCCGTATATCACGGCACAGGAAAAAAGGTGCCTGAGGAACATATACCGATAATTGCCGTGCCGACTACTTCTGGAACAGGAAGCGAAGTCACCTGTGTATCCGTTTTGACAGACCGCATTCGTGGGGTAAAAGCACCGATAGTTTCTGAAAGCTTTTATCCTAAAGCCGCAATTATCGACCCTGAGCTTACTATTTCCGTTCCGCCAAATGTCACAGCGTCTACGGGCATAGACGTGCTTTGTCACGCTGTGGAAGGATACTGGAGCAAAGGACATCAGCCAATATGCGACGCACTTGCAGATAAGATATTTGAATTGAAAAAAAGCTTAGGGCTGCGTACCAGTCTTGCCGACCTAAAACTTGACAGCAAGCAAATAACTGAGCTTGTCCGTCTGAGTCATCATCCAAATATGGATAATAATCCTGTCAGTATCACAGACGATATTTTGACAGATATGTATAATAAATTAAGTCGCTGAAAGGAAGATAATTATGTCTGATATTACAAGAGAAGAAGTTTTGGAATACGAAGTATAACCAGCACCCGTGGCTTACGGGTAATGTAAACCCTATCCCTGTAGAACGTGCAGAGGGCATATACTTTTGGGATTACAACGGAAAAAGATATTATGATATGTCATCGCAGCTTGCCAATGTAAATCTCGGATATGGAAACAAGGATATAATAGCCGCTGTGCAGAAACAGGTGGAGATACTGCCGTATATAGCACCGGCCCACGCTTCAGGACCTCGCTCTGAACTTGCCAAAATGCTTATAGATCTTGTACCTGACAATATGGGAAAGGTGCTTTTCACTTGCGGTGGCTCTGACTCCAATATATGCTGCAAGAACTTTCACCGGAAGAAGCAAGATACTTTCACGATACAGAAGCTACCACGGTTCGACTTTAGGCTCGGGAAATCTTTCCGGCGACCCGAGAAGATTTGCACTTGAAAAGCCTGCCGCAAACGGCTTTCTCAAATTTTTCGACCCATATGTTTATCGTTCGGGCATAAAGTTTGAAAGCGATGAGGAAGCTTCCGCTTATTATCTCGGTCTGCTTGAACAGCAGATACAGTATGAGGGTGCAGACCAGATAGCAGCTATCGAGGTGGAGTCTATCACAGGTGCTAACGGCGTTATCATTCCGCCTGACGGCTATTTGCAGGGACTTCGCAAGCTCTGCGATAAGTACGGGATTCTGCTTATCTGCGATGAAGTAATGGCAGGATTCTGAAGAACAGGCAAGATGTTCGGCTTTGAACATTGGGGCATAAAGCCTGATATAATTTCTTTTGCTAAGGGCGTTACCTGCGGATATGTTCAGCTGGGCGGAATCATTATGAGCAAGGAGATCGCAAGGTATTTTGAGGACCATGTATTTCTTTATGGTCTTACTTACAGCGGTCATTCCCTTGCTTGTGCTGCCGGTGTTGCAAGTGTGAATTATTACTCTGAACATAAGATACTCGACCATGTAAACGAGGTGGGAAAGGTCTTTGGAGAGCTGCTTGAAGATATCAAGACAAACCACAAATGCGTGGGTGATGTACGCTATATCGGACTTTTCGGTGCAGTGGAGCTTGTGAAAGATAAGGAGAAAAAGACTCCCCTTGTGCCTTATGGATATGATGAAAACAAAACCATGGCAAAAATACATGGTCTGCTGAAAGAACGTGGATTCTCAGCATTCGGACGTGAAAACAATATCAATGTGACCCCTCCTCTCATCATAACAGAGGAAGAACTAAGAGAAGCATTCAAGATACTTGATGATGTGCTTTATATCGTAGATAATGAGTTTATTTAAGCTATTATCAATGCCGCCGTATCACAATGGTACGGCGGTATTATTTTCACAGAAACATATGAAAATAAATAAAAAATATTCCCTATAAAGCCTATTGATTTACTATGAATTATAGATTATAATTATTTCATCAAATACAGGAGGACAGAAAGATATGAAACTTAAAAATAAACGATGTTGGTGCTGTACTAACATTTCACATTGAAAGGACAGAGAGAAAATGAAAAAAATCAGCACCGAAAAGATACTGACAGTAATGACTGTTATTGCGATCTTCATGGTCTGGTATATCATCACAGCAACAGGGCTGTTTTCCGAAACGATAATCCCTTCGCCTAAAAGCGTGTGGGAAAGCTTTGTTGATGTATCACGGAATGGATATAAAGGCCACAGCTTGTTGGAGCACTTAGCCACAAGTATGAAAAGACTTGTCATAGCTTATTTGCTTGTAGTCGTAACAGCTGTTCCCCTAGGACTTTTGAGCGGATATAATTCAAAAGTAAGAGCCGTTTTAGAACCGATAGTTGAATTTTATCGTCCTTTGCCGCCGCTTGCATATTACACGATACTTGTGTTGTGGTTGGGTATAGATGAGAGTTCTAAGCTGGCGCTTCTGTATTTAGCCGGTTTTGCACCGGTTTATATTGCGTGCGTTTCAGGCGTTATACGGATACGAGAGGACTACATAAACGGAGCGAAAACTTTAGGTGCCAGCAAAAGGCAGATATTTTTCTACGTTGTTTTTCCTGCCGCTTTGCCTGATATTTTCACAGGGCTGCGTACAGCTCTTGGAGTAGAATACACGACGCTTGTAGCTGCGGAAATGGTCGCAGCGACCGCCGGAATGGGCTGGCTGGTTCTTGACGCAAGCAACTATCTGCGAAGCGATACAGTATTTATGGGCGTTATCATAATGGGCATAACAGGCATATTGCTCGACAGGATAATACGATTTGCAGAGAAAAAAATAATACATTGGAAAGGCAGAAGTTAAAAACTTTTGCAATATATATGTAGGTAATCATAATGAAAATAAGAAGAATTTTTGCAGTTACCATATCGGCGGTATTCGTCCTTGGTTTATTGGTGCTTACTTCTTGCGGAGAAAAATCCGAAAACACCGATGAGAACGGAAAAGCAAAAGTCGTAAATATAGGAACTATGAATCTTGTGAACGGCGACCTTATCGCCCAATATGAAAAGCTATACGAGAAAGAGCTTGGCGTTGATGTCAACATCGTCAACTTTGATTCCGGTAAAGACGTAAATACTGCACTCGCTTCTGGCAGTATCGATATTTCGGAACTCGGTTCTTCCCCGTCTGCTTTGGGAATATCCAATAACGTTGATTACGAAGTATTTTGGATCGGAGATGTTATCGGCTCAGCCGAATCGCTCGTTGTAAAAAATGATTCCGGAGTAGAAACAGTTGCAGACCTCAAAGGTAAGAAGATAGGCACACCGTTCGCTTCCACTGCACATTACAGTCTGCTGAACGCATTGAAGTTAGAGGGAATATCTGAAAGTGATGTTACACTGCTCGACCTTCAGCCGGACGATATATATGCCGCATGGCAGCGAGGAGATATCGACGCCGCATATGTGTGGTACCCTGTTCTCGGAAATCTGCTGAAAGACGGAAAAGTAATCACTCATTCTGAGGAACTTGCTGATAAGGGTGTCATCACGGCAAACCTTAACGTAGTAAGAACGGAATTTGCCGAGAAAAATCCTGACATCGTTACAAACTATGTAAAAGTGCAGATCAAGGCAAACGATATTCTGAAAAATGACGCAGATAAAGCGGCAGATGAAATTTCAAAGATACTTGAGATAAGCAAGGAAGATGCGACTGACCAGATAACACAGTTTAAATATCTTACTTCTGATGAGCAGATCGACTATTTAAGTGATAAAATTCCGACTACACTGAAAAGCACCGCTGATTTTCTTGTTGAGCAAGGCAGTATAAAAACGGCTCCGGATCTTGACGTATTCAAAGGCAAGGTAACAACAAAGTTTATAGAAGAAGCCGTAAAGTAAAGGGTGAAAAATATGTCTGATACATGGAAAGAAAAGCTTTATGAGCCGTCTGATGAACTGATAGCGGTGCAGAATGTTGATTACCGAGGCAAAGAAACAAATGTAAATGCAGATGAACTTATTTCCATAGAGGGTGTTGACCTTGATTATTCTGCTAAAAGCGGTAGCATAAAGGCTCTTGAAAACATAAATTTCAATATCTTTCCGGGAGAGTTTGTTTGTGTTCTTGGACCGTCAGGCTGCGGTAAAAGTACCTTGCAAAAAATTCTTGCAGGATTTATCCAGCCTACCACCGGTATGGTAAAGCTTGACGGAAACGAAATAAAAGGGACAGACTGGCACAGAGGAGTAGTTTTTCAAAATCCGCCGCTGTATGAATGGTTTTCTGTTCGTGACAACGTGGCTTTTGGTCCAAAGATGAGAGGTGTCCCAAAAGCAGAATACCGCAGGCTGACAGATGAATATCTTGAGAAAGTCGGACTTTCTGAATTTGCTGATAAAAAGATATACGAGCTTTCAGGCGGAATGAAACAGCGTGTTTCCATTGCAAGAGCATTGATAAACGATCCTGAAATACTGCTTATGGACGAACCTTTCGGTGCGCTTGACGCTCTCACAAGGGAAAATGTTCAAAATCTCACAAGAAAGATATGGTGGGATACTGGCAAAACGATATTCTTTATCACTCATGATGTTGAAGAAGCCCTGCTGCTTGCGTCAAGGATAATCGTGCTCAGCAAACATCCTGGAAAAGTCATCGAGGATATTCAAGTAGATTTTTCAAGAAAGATAATGGAGGACGGAGAGACCGAGATCAAATTCACAGAAAATTTTTATAAGCAAAGAGAAAAACTGCTTAAATTGATAAATGTTCAGTAAATTTTCGGGGGAGAACATTTACTTAAAAATATACAGCAAGAGCTATAAGCTCGTACATATATCAGAAACGATCAAAGCAACGAGAACACTGTTTCCCGTTGCTAAATCGTAAATCTGAAATATGTGCGAGCTTTTTTTTGTATAGATCACATTATGCAGCTTTTCTCTCGAATATCCACACTCATAACTCCCCTTTTTACGATTTTTACTCTGCTGCCGTAAACCTTGCCCACTCATATTCTGCTGTAAGCGGAACTGTGCCGTCAAAGGCTTTCAGCCAGCTGTCAACGCCAATGCCGTTCCACGCATTCATCATTATTTTTCCAGGCGTAACAGGCAGATTTTCAGTAGCCTTGTATGCCTCTTTTCCGTCAACATACCATGTTATGCTGTCCTCTTTCCACTCAAATGCGTAAGTGTGAAAATCCTCAGAGGCGTCAAATCCAAGATCATACATATATTCGTGATTGCCAACGCCATTTGTGTAGTAATTGAATTGCACCTTTGTTGTATCCTTGCCAAGCACCTCAACATCTATTTCGTCCCATGGATTATCTTCCGACGGCCCTGTGTATGTAAAGAATGATGATACAACGCCGTCATTCTTTATGGCTTTCATCGATACTTCATAAAGTCCATAGCCATAGTTTTCCTTTGAACGATACTCGCCGCCTCTGTATACTTCGGAATCACCCATACTGTCAATGATAAGCTGCATTTTTCCGTCCTTGAAAGTTACGTTATCTTCGCTCCACGAACAGTTGAATGGAGCACCATTTGACCAGCCCGCTGAAATGGAAAAATCACTTGACGCACCCTTGCTGAAATCTGCCTCAACTGTGTATGGAGAATTGCTTTCCGTTTCCGCCTTGCTGCTGACATCTTGCGAGGAACTGCTGTCAGATGAAATGCCACAGCTACCCATAGACATAACTATCATTGTGATAAGTGACATAGCCAGAATTTTTTTCATTTTAATTACCTCCGAATAAACATCAGGATCTTATCTTCTATAAATATTATAAATCAATAGAAGTGATATTTATATCAGAAACGTAATGCAAATATCAGAATATTAATATCAGCTTAAATTTTCGATCTGCTTGTGCTATGCTTGTTCCAGTTGGCACGGAAAAACTGATCTCTATACTGTTTCGGTGTAAGTCCCGTCTGCTTTTTAAAGCAGGCAATAAAATGGCTGTGAGAGCTGAAAGCAAGATAATTAGCTATATCAAGCGGACTATATTCAGAATATCTCAGCATATTTTCAGCCGCCTGTATCCTTTTAGACATAATGAAATCAGAGAGCTTTACACCAACTTCCTCTCTAAAAAGCTTTGAAAGATACTGCGGCGTTATATTAAGTTCATCAGCTATCTGATTGACAGTTATGCCTTTATATATGTTATCGAAAATGCAGTCAAAGCACATAAGGATATGTTTTGAATAAACGTTCTGTGACACAGCCTTTTTCATTTGCTTTGTATAATAAACGATGACTTCCTTGTGCACAGCCATAACGCTTTCTTCATTGCGGCACTCATCACATTTGTTAATGTATATATCGCTTATGGTATATGCAGTTTCAGGATCAAGTCCACCCTCTATACAAAACCTGCACAGCATAGCTATGGTTATGACAAGGTGATACTTGACGTTTCTAAGGTCGTCTTTGCTGAGCCTGCCCTTTCCGTTCGTATCCAGTGGCGTATACAAACGTTTGACCGTTTCAAGGTCGCCCGCCCGCACAGCAGAATAAAATTCCAGTTCCGTTTCATATGGTGAATGATGATAGTCATTTTCCTTTTGCATAAACTGCCGCCTAGACAATTCTCTGTTTATTTCCATAGCTTTCACCCCCATGCTTTTTAGCTTATTATATCATATTTATAGACGCAAGTAAAGCCGCTGTTTTATAGAAAAAGGACGGCATATTATCCTGCCGCCCAATTTTCTGATAAATATATTACTTAGCCTCGTTCATCGAAGTCATAGCCTCGTCGATAAGATAATCTATTGCCTTTTCATTTTCCTGAACTACCTGTGACCAGCTCTTTGACTCCTGCGGATTCATTGTTCCTCTTATTGCAGTATCGCAGATAGAGTTAAGGTCGGCAGATACGCCCTGTTCAAAGTCAAAAACAGGATTCTGCGCAGACAGATCATAGATAGTTTCTCTCATTTCGAGCATTTCATCTGTCCAGCCATAATCGTCCTTATACTGATCGAGGGTTATCTGATGTGCGGCCTCGTCAAGCTCTGCATAACGGCAGCATTCAAGGAAAGCCGCCACGCCCTCTGGGTTTTTAGCGTTTCTTACGATGCTAAAGCCGTGTACTCTTGAAGGGATATACTGTTTATCGCTATCAGCTGAGCAAGGAACAGGAACGAACATTACCTCTCCCTTTGATACATCGCCATAGTTCACAGTTGTTGACGGAGCATTCTCAAGTGCCCAAAGTCCGATAGGATAGAAAAGCGTCAAACCTGTTGCCATTCCGCTTCCCTCTGCGTCGCCTCTGAGTTTCCAGTTATTCTCGTGCTTTGGATAAACAACATTGTTCTTTTGTAGCTCATACATCATATTCTGAGCCTTTGCTATCATAGGGTCGGAAATATTG
>CALEJX010000031.1 GCA_937898375.1 uncultured Ruminococcus sp. | reverse complement strand
TATTTCCAACAAAATACTCGTTCTTTTTCTGTGTAAGAAGCTCAGTAGTTCCGCCCATGCCGATATAAGTAGAAGCGCCGTCAGCAGAAGGTATTCCTCCGCCGCCCTTGTTAGAAGCAGAATAGTTTACATCAGGAGAGATTATGCCCCAATCATTGCTAGGAAAATCCTCTGGAACATATACCTCGTATTCCATAACGCAAAGCTCGCAGTCATCAGGTATTTTCAACTCGCTCTCGTCTATCTTAGAAAAATCACTTCCAACAGAGTTGTTAAGCTCGATAGCCTTGTTTACATAATCTGCGTCCTCGCTCTTGCTCACTACCTTTGTTATCCTTGTATAAATAGTGTGATAGATCTTGTCTGTAGCACAGTATCTGGTAGTCTTTATCCACTGACCGATAGGTGCAAGATTTTCCTCGCTTGTTTCAGACGGCTCGATAGCACTAGCCGCAATATCGTTGCTGTCACCGCTTGCAGGCTTATTTTCGTCAGCCGTGCTTGTGTCAGCCGCCTCAGCCTGTGATGATTCCGTTACCGCAGGAGCAGTAGTTGTGGTAGTTGTGGTTTCTGTTACATCTTCTGATGAGTCAGCGGCACTGCTTTCCGTCTGCACAGCCGCAGCCGAGTTTTCCTTGTCACTGTCGGAAGACCCGCTGTCAGAACAGCCTGCCATGCCAAAAGCCATTACCACTGCCAACAAAAGAGCAGATATTTTTTTCATAATGTTACCTCCATATTTCTTTAATAAATTTATTTTACAACATTTCGTTGTATAAGTCAACGATATTTACAACATCTCTCAATTATTCGTTAATTTTTCACAAATAGCCACACAATTATTACAACATAATGTAGTAGGAAAAGCACAACATAATGTTGTATGATATATTAAATATAGACTATCAGAAAGGAATGGAGCGCCGCATGGTTTTTCAAAGAATACGAGATATGCGAGAAGATGCAGACCTTAAACAAAACGATATGGCAAAAATACTCCATTGCTCACAGCAGGCATACAGCAACTACGAACTGGGTCAGCGTGATATCCCCACGGATATCCTCATAGCTCTGGCTGAATATCACAAAACCAATGTAGACTATCTTCTTGGACTGACCAAAAACAAGACCTACTATAAAGATATGTAAAGCGGAAAGAACAGCTCTTTCCGCTTTTTTGCACCCAAAAGGAACTTTTATACAATAAGGTACGCCCCTGTTTTTGTGAAAAATGTCCGTGGCATTTAGTTAAAAAAAGTGGTATAATATTTATAAGAAGCAAAATAGTGTAAATATAGCGGAAGGAGCGTTAAAAATGCTTAAAAAAGGCGACGTCATATCATATGGTACAACCGGAGTGTGCAAAGTCGAGGGCGAGTGCGAACAGACCGTCAAGGGTCAGAAGAAACGCTACATAGTGCTGAAGCCTGTCCACCAAGCCAATTCCACCTTGTATGTGCCGCTGGATAATGACGAGCTTAAAACAAAGTTCAAACCTCTGCTCACAGGCGAGGAGATAGAGGAGATAATAAAAGAAATGCCCGAGGAGAACTCCCTTTGGAAAGAAAGCAGCAGCGAGCGTGCCGAGCTTTATTCAGAAATACTCGAAAGCGGCGACAGAAAGCGCCTTGCACAGCTTGTAAGAACTCTGTATCTCAGACAGAAACATCTTCTTGCAAGGGGCAGACACCTCCATTCGTTGGACGAGCGCTTTTTCAAAAACGCCGAAAACCTCCTTTTTGACGAGTTTTCAGCCGTCCTGGGCATATCCCAAGACGAAGTTTTCGACTTTATCGAAACACGCCTTAGCAAAGCGTAAATACATACAAACGGCGTATGTAGGGGCGACCTGAGGTCGCCCGTCACTGCCCATTACTACCCATTACTTTGGTACTTTTCAGCACTCTCACAGGCGAACACTGTTCGCCCCTACAAAGAGTTAAAATATCGGCAAATAAAAAAGGACAAACCATGGCGGCTTGTCCTTTTCGTTTTTAATAATACTCGATTATTCCTTATCAACGTCCTCAACAGGCTCTTCGATAGCGTCGAGCTGAACTTCAACGTCAACGTCCTCTTCAGGTGCAGTCTCGTCATCAGCTGGCTCTTCAGCCTTTTCCTCAGACTCTTCAGCAGCCTCAGTGTCCTCTGCCTCGTCAGCTTCATCAGCCTCGTCAGAACACTCGTCACAGCCGCAGCAATCGTCGAAATCCTCGTCGAGGTCTTCGTAATCGTAGTTCTCAAGCTCCTTGTGCTTTTTAAATGCAAAAATAGCAGCAGCTCCTGCAGCGATCGCACCGAGTGCAGCTATAACTTTCAATCCGCTTGCCATAATAAAACGCTCCTTTTCTGAATATTCCACTCTGAACTGCGTTCAGATTATCTACAGTATAGCATATTTGTTATAAAAAATCAAGACGTTTACAAAAAATACTGATTTTTTATACAACCTGCTCAAAAAATCTCAGTAAGCTTTGACAAATTGTCCACCGCTACATATTTCCCGTAAGGCTCATTATAACGCTCAGCGCCGCTAATGGAGCTGTCTCGCACCGCAGTATCCTAGGTCCAAGGCTCACCACAGTTACACCTGCCTGACTGCAGCTATCCGCCTCATGGCTCTCGAAACCGCCCTCACAGCCGATAAACAAACCGATAGTCTTTTCCTCGCCCTCACTGACAGGGGCAAGGTCGGTCTTGTTAAGGCTTACGCCGCCCCTTTCGTAGCACATAAAGCTCTCATCACACTCTTTAAGCTCACCAAGGCACTCCTCGAAGCTGATAAAATTCGTCACCTCAGGCACATATCCCCTGCCCGACTGTTTTGCCGCTTCCAAGGCTATCTTGTTGTATCTCTCCACACGCTTTTCATAACCGCTTTTAGCAGGTCTTGAAACGCACCTTGCCGTAATAACAGGCACGATCTTGTACACCCCAAGCTCCACAGCCTTTTGCACGATAAGATCCATTTTATCAGACTTAGGCAATGCCTGATAAAGCACCACGTTCACAGTAGGCTCGTTTGCGCTTTTCTCAGAAGAAAGCACATCGCAGACCACTTCTTTGTCCGAAATGGACAAAATTTTCGCCCTGTATTCCACCCTGTCCGCACAAACAGTAATGATATCTCCAAGTCTCATACGCAGGCTTCTGCCGATATGATAAGCGTCATTTCCTCTAATAGTTATCGTATCCCCCGATACGCTGTCAACAAAAAATCTAGGCATATCCCCAACCAGTGCCAAGCACTGTCCTCCAATCTCAAATCACGATTTTACGCACTTTCACGGCACTTTCGCCGTCTCTTGGTATAGTATACCACACCTTCAAAAATTGTTCAACAAAATTCACATAACTAACACAAAACTTTCATATGCAGTACATACGGGCAAGGTATTATATATTTGTCGCAAGGGACAAGACCCCACGAGGGAAAGTCCACGAGCGGCGCTCAGTTTTGGTATGTAGGCTTTTACCCCAAGCCTTCATATATACAGCTTGTAGATTAATTTCTACTAGCTTCTCCCCTATAATTTTTTATTTTTTGGCACCCACAGTTTCTGTGGGTGTTTTTTTTGCCCTGACGAGGATATCGCAGGGCGATTTTTGATTTTTATTTTATAATACAAAAAGCGGAACGTCCCCACAGGACATTCCGCTCACATTTACGCTATTCTATTAAAGTCAGGGAGCGATTATCTTGCGCCCTCAGCAAAGCCGCTGTCTACCAGATCAACAAGACCCTTTACTGCTGCTTCCTCATCTGGACCGTCTGCAATGATCCTGATAGTTGTGCCGCCTACGATGCCAAGTGAAAGGATACCGAGAAGGCTCTTTGCGTTTACTCTTCTCTCCTCTTTCTCTACCCAGATAGATGACTTGAATTCATTTGCCTTCTGGATGAAGAATGTTGCAGGGCGTGCGTGAAGTCCTACCTGATTCTGTACTACTACGTCTTTTACGAACATACTGATCTCTCCCATTCATTATTATGCTGTTAAAGCCCCTAGTTAAGGGACTTTTTCAAGATACCCTCAGGTTATTTGATATATTTATTATACTCGACAAGTCTGCCTTAGTCAACGCAAATTTTAGACAAACAAGTGAAAAACCTGCAATTTTTGGCGCAATGCTCTAAACTTTGCAACTTTTAGAGTTAAAGTTGTGTAAAGTTCACAACACAGATTTTTACATTA